>JADFRO010000057.1 GCA_022561255.1 Planctomycetota bacterium
AGCGGCTCGTCGTGCAACTGCTTCAGCAACGACGCCGTGACCCGGGTCGCCGCCGGCCAGTCGATCGCAACCTCCGGGCGAAGCGCTTGTGATACGGCGATCGCACGAACGCCGAGGATCGCCGCCTCTCGCGCCGCCGCGATGGTGCCGGAGTAAAACGTGTCGACGCCCGCGTTGGCACCCTGGTTAATTCCCGAAACGAGAAGATCGATCGGCTTGTCGATCAAAGATGCAAACGCAAGACGCACGCAGTCCGCGGGCGTGCCGTCCACGACATACACCACACCGAACGGTTCGCGCGAAATGCGCTCCACGGTTATCGGGCTGCGTATCGTGATGGTATGACTGCAGGCGGAGCGTTCGTCTTTGGGAGCGACGACGTGGACGGTCCCAAAACTGCTCACCGCCTCAAACGCCGCCAAGAGCCCCGCCGAGTCGAATCCGTCGTCGTTGGTCAAAACAATGTTCATCGCCAAACCGATTATCGCCCCCTGTTGAATATCCCATAAGTTCGGCAGGATTTGCCGACCGCGTATCCGGAATCGTAGGCTCTATCCGTAAAGACGACCCAACTGCGCACCAGCGCCATCGTGCGTGCAACGCCCATCCGGAATCGGGATCGCAGAGCCCGTTCCGGGCACGCACCGCTGCGGTAGCTGCCACGCCGACTGCGCGTTCAGGGACGACTTGGCGAGGGAAAAGAATGCAACATCCAATCTCTCCACGCCGCGACGACTGCGCCCACAATCCGCAACCCACACGACCGAACCAAGCTCAGCAAGCGAAACACAGTCACCCCTGCCGCAGCCCGAGGTGCGGGGCGCTTTCGTCGACAACGCCGTACAAGGGATAAGAAGCCATGGTCCAAACATCGCAAGTTCGTGAACAGACGGTCCAACTACCACCGGAAGCGCCCCTGGTGCGAATCACGGCCGGCTACGGCACTGCCGGGCAGAAAACGTGGAACCTCCGCCGCCCGGTTACGCTCATCGGTTCTCGCCGCCCGGCCCACATTGTCCTCCATGACGACGGCATAAGCAACGCCCACTGCGTGTTCGTAAACACCGGGACGGAACTCTTGCTCAAAGACCTGCACACCAGCAGCGGGACGCTTTGCAACGAGAAACCCGTCGACCTCGTCGTCCTGAAAGATGGTGACGTCGTCAGAATCGGCAACACGGGAATTCAGATAGCGATACGAACGCCGCAGAACGATTCGGACGACTCCGGATACGGGTTGAAGTTCGTCGATCCAACACGCTTCTGTGAACCCGTCCCGCTCACGCTTGCGTACACCGACATGCGCTGGGACCTGGAGTCCGCCGTCACGCTCGTGGGCCGCCACGACAAGGCGCCGGTTCGCCTCGACCACCCCGACGTCTGCCGACGCCACGCCGTGTTGTTCCGATTTCGCAATCGACCGGCGATCTTCGACGTCGGCAGCCGAAACGGAATCTGCGTCAACGGCCAACACTGTTCGCTGACCCCACTGGACGACGGCGACCGCATCACCCTCGGTCCGTTTACGCTCACGATAGGAAAGAATACGGACGGGGACGACAGCGGAGGCAAAACCGAGACGGCTGCGGAAGGCAACCGGACGACCACGGACGCGGCTGGAAGCGAACTGTCCAGTCCGAGCCACACCCCCAACGATTGCGCCGCGCCAGTGGAAACGGCGGGCTCCAGCGTCGCACCTACGGACACGCCGAGCGTCCGTACCGGATCGAGCGGTTCCGAAACGTTATCCGAACAAATCAGTCACTCTTGGGGCGATCTGAACGAATGGGAATCCCGCCTCCAGGCTAACACATCCACGCTCGAAGGCCGCCAGGAGGGGCTTACGCAGCGAGAAGCCGCACTTGACGCGCGAGAGGCAGCGCTGAGGGGGAAGCTCCACGACGTTGAGCGGTCACACGAACAGGTCAGCGCACAGGAGCAGGCGGTCGCCGCACAGGCGGCACAGACGCAGCTTGATAGGGATAACGTCGCGGCCGACGAGCGAGCTTATACGGCGAAGCAACACGAACTGAATCAACGCGAGTCTGAAATCGAGCGCCGTGAGCGTGTCGTAGCCCAACGATGGTCCCGGCGCCTCGCGTCGACGTGTCCCCACTGTGGCAAGGCCGTCAACGTCGGACACACACGCGTTGTCGAGGAAGTCTGACGCCCCTCACGACCGCATCCGCAACCCGGTAATGCGTGCCTCGAATGCGAGTTGACCGTCCACGACTCCCTGCGTCTGGGAAACGATGCGCCGCGCGCGAAAATCCGTTCCTTCGCAGAGCAAATAGAGCCGCGCCGGCGGCGTAACGCTTAGGCGAAACTTGCATTCCTCGACGCCGCCGAACCCGATGAACGAGTCGTCAGCCTCGATCTGCTTGGCGAGCAGGGCAGACGATTGCGCCGCCATCTCCAGCATCAACACCCCGGGCAGCAAGGGACGGGTCGGTACGTGTCCGCGAACCCACCACGCGTCGGGCCCAATGTCGGCAAACGCAACCATCTTTCGCGCCGCCCGATCAAGATGACACACACCGTCGAGCAGTTCGAACTCGAACCGCTGCGGAAGCTGGTCGTAGATTTCCCGCCTACTCAAGACGGCTTGGGAGAGATCTACCGCTGCGAGGTCGATCAGAAGTGGCGGAGGCATGCGGTGAACACTCCCACGTTAAGCCCGCGCGCACTGCGCCGGAAGATTTGAAGACCAAGTAAAACGCAAAGCGCCGCCCGCACCCTACTACGGCACCAGCACCCCGCGCCGCAACGGCACGCAAGACCGGCGCATCAACGCCGACTCAATACGGGACATCGCACACGGCAGCAATCGATCCGTCGTTCAAGCCACCGCCTATACCGCAGGCTGTGAGCGAACCTCCAGGATCTTCTTGCGGACCGACTGGGCCACCTCCTTGATTTCCTGCATCGACTTGCGCACGCGTGTTCCCGCGGCCTTGTTGCCCCCGGACGCCTTGGCGACGTCGTCAGCAGCGGCCTCAACGAGTTCCTTCAGCCGTTCGTATTCCTGCATGTCTGCGGCTCTCCGAAAGATGCCAAACGAGGAAGAATCGTCACAACAACCCACCGTACGACGCGGGGGAGTGTATCAGAACGGCGATACCCCCGCAAAACGACTTCCGTCACAACATCGGCCGCCCCCCGGGGAAAAATCCCCCCCATCGCCCGCAATCGCAGTTTTTCCTCCCACCGACGCCACGACAGCGACCGGTCTCGCGTCCGCCGTCAACACCAGTAAGCTTTTGGAAACATTGATCTTATAGCTCATCTGCCACGCGTACCGCCAACCTCGAACGACCATAGCCGGCAGCATAGAGAGAGGCGCGTGACGGCGTCGCAGCACTGATACGACAACCGCACAGAAAACTTGCTCCGCATCGGCGCCGTCCGCGTCGGACCCTATTTCGTAGAGCCGTCCCGAGGAGAGGTCGATGAACACGCTGGACGCCGTAAGGAGACGACGTCCGCCATACACAAACTCACAACAAGGTGAATGGACGATGCTACGCAACATAGTCAGACATGGATGCCTCCTCATCACGGTGGCAGCGTTTAATGGCGGTGCAGCGCTCGCCGCAGAAACGATACGCGTTCGCTCGCGCACATTCGAGATCGAGTACACCGTTAACGAAGCGGCACTTCCCCTCGACTCCGTTGAACTGTGGTACACAAAAGACGGCGGGCAAAACTGGCAACGCTACGGGCTCGACGATGATCGGCAGTCGCCGATGCCTTTTCGCGCGCCCTCCGAGGGACTCTTCGGATTCTTTCTCGTCTTGACCAACGGAACGGGCGCCTCTAGCGCCCCGCCCGGACCGTCCACCCAGCCGCATCAGTGGGCCGTCGTCGACTTCACACCGCCCGTCGTACAACTGCACCCCCTGCGACAGGCACACGCACTAGGTCAGCGCGTCCTTCAGGTACGATGGACCGCGATTGACAGCCAACTCACCTCGCGGCCGATCCAGATCGAGTACCAAACGCTCTCCGACCGCGCGTGGCAGCAAGTATCCCCAGAACCGCTATCGAACACTGGCCGTTTCGATTGGCGTTTGCCGCCGAACTTAATCGGATCGGTCGCACTGCGCATCGCGGCCACCGACCGGGGCGGTCACCGCACAACAAGCGACCCGCAAACCATCGACGTGACGTCCGCCCCCGCTGCGCAGCCCAGCGCGAATGGTCCGACTCCTTCTCTCGCTTCGCCGACCTACATCGATCGTGACGTAGCTCTCGCGGGCTCACGGCGAGCGAAGAAACGCGTCGCCGAGTTATTCGAACAGGGCATTCGTCATCGTGAGCGGGGAGATTACGTCGGGGGAATCGCTCGACTTCGTGACGTCGTGCGGCTCGACCCACAAATGACGCCCGCCTTCACGGCGATGGCCTCCATGCTTGAGAAAATCGGGGATCTGGATCGCTCGCTCAACGCCTATGAAATTGCGCTGAAGCAGGATCCGACCAATCGGGAAGCCTTGCGAGGTTCTGCGGTGGTGTTCCGTGGGATGCACGATTACAACTCGGCCGCGAAACAACTCCGCACCGTCTTGCGTTATCATCCGGACGATGCTGAAATCTGGATGAACCTGGGGGACATTGCGGTCTTTCAGGGGGACGAACTGCTGGCTCGCGGATGTTACACGCGGGCCACGCAAATCGATCCAACGGCTAAGAAAGTAATTGCCGACGCTCGCGAACGACTCGCGTTGATGTCGCGGGTCTCGCGACATGCCCTATCGAGTGGGCCTTGGTCTCAGAGCGTGTTTGAAAAGGTGGCCGCTCGAACCGAGCCGCGACGGTAACAACGAATTGCATGAACGGGCGCGGTTCGGAACGCGCATTTACCCGTGCTCTTCGAGAGAGTGAATGGAACCCAACTTGAAACCCATCTGTGCCATCGTCGGCCGTGATCGCTTCCTAAGGAGCGAGGCGCTGGAGCGCTTGCTACGCCGCGGCAAGGAAGACGCGGACGCTCTCGGTGCAGCGCGATACGAAGGTGACACCGCCGATCTGGCTGAGGTGCTCGACGAAGCTCGCACGCCGTCGCTGTTGGAGGATTACCGCGTGGTCGTGGTGGACCAGGCCGACGGATTCATCTCGGCCAACCGCGCCGCGCTGGAGCGGTACGCCGCTGCCCCGTCAGACACGGGCTCGCTCATCCTGATGTGTCAGTCGATGCCAAAGAGCACGCGCCTTTATAAAATCATCGCCGAGTCGGGAGCGATCGTCCACTGCGACGTGCCATCCGGCGCAGCGATTTGCGGGTGGATCACACATCGTGCGAACGATCGGTACGGCAAGCGGATCGACCGCATCGCCGCGCAGCGACTTCGTGAGATGATCGGTGACGCACCCGGCTGGCTCGATGCGGAGATCGCCAAACTCGCCACCTACGTCGGGGAAAGACCGGAGATTACGCCCCAAGACATCGAGCTGCTAACCGGGTGTCGCCGCGAAGAGAAGATCTTCGCCGTGACCGACGCGATTTCCAACGGAGACACAGCCACCGCCATTGCCTCTTGGGAGCAGGTGCTTGCGACGGACCGCGCCGCGCCGGGCCGGGCCATCGCCGGACTCGCTTGGGGTGTTCGGCGGCTGCTTGCGGCGCGAGCGGACTACGAATCCGGCGTTTCGATTCGTGAACTCGCGCGTAAGCTCTACACCGATCCGACCGTCCTGAAGACGCGGATCGAACGGACCTCGATCGGCGGATTGATGCAACAGCAGCGCGACTTACTTGCGGCCGACCTCGCGGTAAAAACCGGCGGTTCCACCGTCGATGTCGCCGTTGAGAGATTTATCGTCAAACATAGTGCGTACGCACAGGACTCAGGATTGACGTCGAACTGATTCAACGCGGCGAGGCTGTGCCCGCGTCGCGCGAAGACGAAACGCTCAAACGGATTCGAGCTGACAACGCAATGAACTGGAGGGCAAGGATGCCGACAAACTCGACCTCTAAGCAACGTTTCATGCATCAAGTGATGAATGCCACCCTTCGACGCACCGTTTCCTACGCGGCCATGGCTCTTGTAGGACTGTCCGCCGGGTGTGCCGGATCTCGTAGACAATCGCTAGTCACGGGGCGGGCAATCACGGCCGGCGGATCAATCGCCGAGTTAAACGCTTTCGGAAAGAAGGTCGAGCCGCTCGATCCCGAAGTCCAGGACTCGCTTGCCGCGATCGAAGACTTCCTCGCCCGAACCAAGGGGTATGAGCGCTGGCCCGCACCGGCGGCGCTGGGTACATCGATGTTCACGAGCAACCCCAAGTCCAACCCGACGGCCTCGCTGCCGATCGACCGGGGTTTCAAACCGGCTCAGTCCGCGCCCAGCCCATTTTCCATCCAGCAGCAACCTACGAACAACAAGTTCGGGGTGGTGCAGGGAGACGCTTCGCCCACATTCACCGCGACGACAACGCGCCAGCGAGCCATCCCCGCCCTGCAGTCGGTAGCTATTCGATGGTCTGAATCATCGATCGATGAATCCCAGAAACCGGCGCCGTCCAATAGCACGAACATCGCGTTCAACGCGCAGCCTGCTAAGGAAATGTTCTCGCTGGATCGTCTCCTGTCGCAAATGGAGCAGCAGGCAACCACGCGACAGGACTTCGCCTCCGAATGGCAGTTGCGACTCGCGCAGCTCGTGACCGATCGCGACGAAGAAGCGAGGAAAGTATCGCACCATCTGCCCGGCCAGTCGCAGCGCATATTGAAGGCCCTGATCGAAACGGCCATGTCGATTCGCAACCTCGGACGCAACCCGATGCTCACCGGTGAAGAAGCGCTCGACCATGCGACCGACCTGCGGCTGCTCCTCGCTGAACGGGCCGACCCGGTGGTTTCAGCCGTCGCCTTATGTCGACGCGTCGGCACATTCGGTGTGTACGATCCGATGACCTCCGACGACTTCGTCGCCGGTCAGTCCATTGAGGCCATCGTCTATTCCGAAGTAGCAAACCTTAGCTCGGAGCTAAACAGCGAAGGCCTGTTCGAGACGCGACTCTCCACGCGGCTCGAGGTGCTTACCGCGGATGGCAGGTCGGTCTGGCAGCATGAGGAAGCGGAGATCATCGATGTGTGCAGGCGGCGGCGAACGGACTTCTTCGTCGTCCAACGCGTAACGCTTCCTCCGACGCTTCCGGTCGGCGACTACGTATTGAAGGTTCTCGTGGCCGACCGAATTTCAGGAAGAGCTGACGAGGCCTCCCACGCGTTCGCCATAAGTTCGCCACTCTCCGTCGCCCGCGGCGGTTAGGTCGGAAGTTGGCACGCCGAATACCCGTCCATTGATGCGAGACCGGCCGCTAGCCGCAGCCCCAGGTGAGTTCCGTCATGGCCCACGAGTAGCCGACTCCGAACCCCGCCAGCACGCACGTTTGGTTGGACTGAAACCGCCCCGCATCCATCTGTCGCCGTATCAGTATCGGAATCGAAGCGCCGACCGTGTTGCCAATGTCCTCCATGTCCACCGGCATCTTGGATTCGGGAATCTTCATCACGGTGCGGAGGCGATCCAACATGAACGCGTTCGCCTGATGAAACAGATACCAGTCAACCTCGCTCCAATCCAGCTTCAGCCGTTCGAGCAAGTGTCCGATCGCCGATCGCACCGACGTAAGCGCAAACGCAAACACCGCGGGGCCGTTCATAAACATGTAGCTGTCCAGGTGTGAACGGGGCTGGCGCATGCGGGCACCGCCGCTGCGTACGATCACATTCTCCTCACCCCGCCCATCCGTACCCACAACGGTCGGACCGATTCGCGCTAAGCTACCCTCACGTGATGCACTCACCAGGGCAGCTGCACCCGCGTCACCGAAGATCGTCACCGTTGTCAGATCGTGCAGATCGCAATACCGCGAGTAGGTATCGGCTACGACGAGCAGAATGTTCCGCGCGGACTCCGAGACGATCAACGCCCGTGCGAGCCATAGGCCGTAGGTGAAGCCCGAGCATCCCAGGTTGTAGTCCAACGCCCCGCAGGTCGACGGCAACCCCAGGCGCCTCTGAAGAATGCAGGCTGTCGTCGGCATGATGTGGTCGGGAGACTGTGTGCAAAACAGAAGGACGTCGATCTCACCGCGATCTATTCCGACCTCATCCAGTAGCTTCTCGGCGGCAGCGTACCCCAGGTCGCTTGCCGTCTCGTCCGCCGCGGCGATGCGCCGCGCACGGATTCCCGTTTTGGCGTAAATCTTGTCGGCGTCCCAATCCGGATTGTCCGCGACCAGATCGTCGTTGGTCCGCACCGCGTCGGGCAAATGAAACTGTATTCCTCGCAGATAGGCGATCATGCGTTTTCGTTAGTATCTCGCACGAGGTTCAGGATGCCCCGCACGGAGTCGAGTTTGTCTGTCTCGTCCGGACCCAGGGCTACACCGAACTCATCAGTGAGCGCAAAGAGGATCGACATTTTCCCCATCGAGTCCCAGGTGACGACGTCGTCGGCCTTCGTATCCGGCGTAATGTCGGCACGGTCTACGCCGAGCGTATCCGCAATGGTCTGCATGACGTGTTCGTCCGTCGACATACCCCTGCCCCTTCCAGCTAACACACTCCACCCCGGAGCTTATCGCGGGAGGTTCTCGACCATCGTTCGTACGAACGATCGAACGCCTTCCTCGCTTATCAGACGCGGCGAAAAGCCGACGCTGATCGTAAGTGTACCGGAAAATTCACTGATGGACAGCAGCAGCGACCCGCTGAGCATTACCGTTCCGGAAACCACGAACGCATCCGCCGCGCCGACGCCCGCGAAAGTTAGCGAACCCGCACTGATCGATCCGACATCCGAAAGCACCAGGCGAGAAGGAAACCCGTCCGGCCCCCGCCTGGAAACGTAGCGGCGCACGGCACGCGTCAGCAACCCAGACGCTACGCAGCCGAAAAACAACCGGCCACGCGGCGTCGTGTCCCATCGCATCATCCGGCGCGGAATACCCATCGGTTCCTTTCGCATCTCAAACATCTCATCGCGGATTTCCGCGACGTAGCAATCAAGAGGATCGTCAACCCCGCAACGCACGGAAACGCCGATCATCCCCGCGAGGTTGCACGGCATGGACGTTTGCTTCCCCGGAAGGTAACGCCGCAGGTCGACCGTTTGTATCACTTGCGAGGTTCCAGACGCCGCGCGAGGAATCGTAGCCACCGCCGCCCGAGCGAAAGCTGCCAGCATCACTTGGTTTACCGTCGCTTTGTGCGCACACGCATACCGAAAGATATTCGCATGTCGCTCCGCGGAAATCCGTTCGATCAGAAACTCGCTAGCAGCCGGCGCGTCTTGGGACGCTTTTGGCTGTGGCAAGAACCAATTGCGAACTTCGCGCGCGCCTTTCCGGGCGGACGTGGGAATTTGTAGCATTTCCGCCCGTTCGGCGCGCGACATGCCTTGCGTAACCTGAGCGAAGCTGCGATCGCCAGGTGGCTGGGGCGAGCCGACGTACTGCGGATCTTCTACCAGCTTCGAGTACGTCTCCGCGAGCAGATATGTGTACTGCTTAGCCGCCTGCCCGTCGCCCATCTTGTGGTCGAGCTTTATGCAGAGTATGTCGACCGCGTCGCGCAGGAGAATGACTTTCACGGCGCAGTCGCGGGCCGGGTCCATCTGCTGCGATAGGACTCGCTCCAATGGGGCCGGCGCGTTGCCCGCCTCGTGCATTTCGAAAAATGGAACTGAGTCCAGATCGGTGAAGCGCTTCCAGTAGGGTTTGATCCACCGCCGAACGAATCGACATCCGAGGTATGGTTGGAGGTCCAGCGTTAGGCGGACGGCCCGCGCGAGGAGCCGCTCGTCGAGTCGGTCTTGGAGTCGCACCACAACCTGAACGCAAAACGAGTTCCCACTCGCCTCTTCCACGGCGGCCACAATGCGGTCGCAGCTTGTGGCTGGGAGGCGCGAGAGCACGCGTGATGTTGCGGTGTGGGCGGGCTGCATTATGACTTCCCCCTCTTGCAAGGGGGGTTGCGTGGTATCCCCTGCTCGGCTCGAGTGCTAAGTGTTGTAGCGTATGAAGCACACCGTAGCCACGCCCTCCGAGATCGTCAAACCGCAGTCGCGCTTTGGGACGTGTTTAAGAACTTTCGCAGCGCGGAAATGTACTCCGGCGTGGTTCCGCAACAGCCGCCGACGATGCGCGCGCCGATCTCGATCCAGCGCTGGGCGTGCTCGACATACTGCTCGGGCGATACGTCTTGCCGGAAACTCCAGCCGTGGGTCGGCTCGGCGTTTCCTATGTGGGCGTATGCGACGAGCGGGCGATCGGTAGCGGCGCGCAAACGCGGCAGGTTTCGGGTAACACCGTCGGGCGGTATGCAGTTAAGTCCCAAAGCGATCGGCGCAAACGGTTCGACCGCAGCTACAGCGTCTTCGAGCGATTCTCCGCTCAATAAATCGCCGTTCTCGCGGACGACGAAGGAGACGATCATCGGCAGACGTTCGCGACCGGCTGCCTTCGCAGCCGCACGGGCTTCGCGTACCGTGTTCATCGTCTCGATCCATACGACGTCGGGACCGGCAGCGCTAAGCCACGCCAACATCTGCCCGTGCTCTTCGTCGAGCGTCCGCTCATCGGGAACGCGCTCGGGATGGTAACAGTCTTCGACCGGCGCTATACTGACCGCGACAAGAGGCTGTTCGGCGCGATGCCCGGTGGACTCACCGACATGATCTTCGTCGGGGGCACCGCGGTCGCCGCCATGTTCTGGGTCGGGAGTAGCGCGGAGCGGATCGCCCCCGTGCGAAACACCTTTGGCTACGCCGTCCTTAACCCCCTGCCGCGCCAGCTCAACCGCGCGACGATTCAGCGCCTCGCCTTGATCGAAAAGCTCCGCCTCGCGCAGCGCGCGAACGTTCGATCGAAACGTGTTGGCGACGATGATGTCTGCCCCAGCCTCGGCGTAATCGCGGTGAATCGCCCGCACGACGTCAGGATGAGTTCGCAAGGCGTCGGTAGACCAGAGCGGCAACGGCGTTGGAACCCCTCGACGGGTCAACTCCGTACCGGTAGCCCCGTCGAGAAGCAGCACGCGCCGCGTAAGCAAGTCTTGAAGGATCTGATTCGTCTCCGCCACGGGGACATTATACGGCGAATGACGCACGGAGCGACATCGAACCGGCCGACCCCGGCCTCAACCAGCTAACGGTCAACTCTAGCGGACCGCCCCAGCGGAGTTCGCAGACGGACTGCATAATTGCCCCCTGCTTTGCAAGGTGGGCGAACTGCATAGCTGCTTCCCCCCTTTATAAGGGGGGATTGAGGGGGGTCGCGCGCCTAACTCGCGCGTTACGCGCTATAGTCACGCGACCTCATCGCCTTCGCTACGCTCGATCCTTGTCCCACACTCCGAACACACGCCGGTCACGTTGCCCGTTAGATCATAGGCGCAGTTTACGCACAGGCCGCGTCGCCTTCGTCGCCAGCGGCGTAACGGACCACGGATGACGGCGATGGTGGGGTAGGCGGCGAAGACACCGCAAGGGAACCAAAGTGGTATCCTTATCCTATCGACGCGCCACATGCCAGACAGTCGCCCGGATCGAATTGAGAGGTAGTTAGGGCCAACGACGTAGTGGAATCCAGCGAACTCCATGCGCCGTTGCGGCGGCATCATTCCCACATACTTCACGCGGCGTACCCGAAATGAGGCG
>JADFRO010000058.1 GCA_022561255.1 Planctomycetota bacterium
GACGATGTTCGGCTCCATACTTGCGGTGGTCGCTACGGGGGCCGCGGCATGGCGTAGCGATTCACCCGTCGTAAGCCACCCCGTGGTGGCGGGCGTGGTGGTCATGGTTCATCTCTGGATCTGGCTCCAGGAGTACCGCCTTATCGTCTCGCACGCCCGGTTTGTCGAAGAAACCCTGAGCCGGTACGAGGCGAAGGGGCGTGGCAGCGCAGTCGAAGCATGACGGGTTGGAAGTGTATCTCTATATTACGTTATTCTGTTATACTATTATAATGTATAATGCTTGTAGCCGCTCATTCCGCCAGGAGGCAACCTATGAAATCGGTACGTCCTAAGACTTCAAAAACAAAGACCCCCAAAACAGCCAGTCTGTCGAAAACGCGTGGACGCCGGCGCCGGAGTGCGCCCGGCGTCAAGGCTGGGCCGTCCGCCGCGCGCTCGAAGACACGTTTCCCGGTCGTTTTGCGAGCGGATGGCTGCGGAGTCGCCCTATATCTCGCTGAGCGAGCGGGCGCGACGTCGGAGTACGTTTCCAGCGAATATGAGGTGCGGTCGTCAATTCGGCTGAACGGAAATCGTCGCAAGAAGCGAAGCACGGATCGCAAGCCCCGCGCCGTGATCACGGAGGCTACCTGCAGGGCGCTCTCGACGCTTGGGCATCTTCAACGAGTGCGGATACTAATGAAACTACTGGACGGGCCTTGTACCTACGCCGCCCTTCAGAAAGTTAGCAAGCTGAAAGCCGGGCCGCTTTACCACCACATCAATCAGCTTCGACTGTCGGGCTTGGTGCTACCCAAGCAGCGGGATCTGTACGAACTGACACGCGGCGGACGCAACCTGGCCCTCGTGGCGATTGTTGCGGGCTCGGTGGCACGCGACGTCCGCCGTAGGCCGCTCGCTTAGGAAGCAGAAATTCAACGTCCTATAATATATGTTACGTTGCATTCGCGGTGGGGCGGTCGCACGGCAACGCGAGGACACGCTGAGGGTGAAAGGCGATCGCGGAACCGTCGGATCCTCACGGGTAACGGCGAGGATTGCCATCAGGTGCTCGCGAACCCCGCTGGGCGGCTTCCGCGGCGCGACGCTGCTCTGCGAGGTCGATGCCCTGCACGATCTGGATCGCATGGTTGGCTACGTCAAAGCGATAGACGGCGAGTTTTTCATCAGCTACATCGATCACGTAGAGCAATTCCTCGCCACCGTCCGTAAGCGCCCCGACGGTAATGACGTAACCGCCGCCACTGGCGGTCATCCCGTCCGCGGAGGCGGGTAAGGGTCGACTGAGGACGACTAGGAGGCCCACCAGAAAGATGGCTGACGTCGTCGACAGAATTCCGATTGCGAAGGTCTTGTTGTCCATCGCCAAGCTCGCTAGGGCGTAGAATCCTTCCCAAAGTCAGCCAGCAGGTCTCGCGGCTGGACCGGGATCAATCGGCTGGACTGTGGCGACGCGTGATAAAAAGCGTGAAGTTTGTGGGCGCCAGCGTCGAGCATGTAGAGGACGTCGTAGCTTTGTCCGGCCGGCTTTGCGGTGACACATAGGAGTTCGCCGGGGCGGGCGCCTGTCTGTGCGCGTGCGGTCGGCAACGCGGCTACGCTGGATAGCAGCGCAGACGCGAGCAGTACGTTGACCCCTACTAGAGCGACGATGATCGTGCGTTTGCCCATCATAGGTCGGAACCCAGGTCCGCAGATCGACACGCGTGGCGCCGATTGTCCGCTGGCGCGAGTCGGCGTTAGGTCATGTGCGACCGCTTCGCGTTGAGGAACGCGGCAAGACACACGACCAGGGCGATCCCAATCGCGACCACCCACTGCAGCAGTCCTCCGTCTTCCCCTGGAAGTGTCGCGGGCGCCTGCGCCCGGGCCGTCGCCGCAAAAACCGCCTGAACGGCAAAAGCCGCCCCGGACATCCTGAGAAATCGGCTGTGCAAGGTTCTGCGGCTTGATCCGCTCGTCGCTGCGGTCTTCATGACGGCATTATACCGCTCGACCGGTCGTGGTAAAGCGGGGGCTATCACACACTGGCGTGACGAGTTCGCGGAACGACCGGACGGGAACCGTAACCGTACCCCACTTCGGCGATCGCGTGCGAGCGTGGGCCTCGTAGGCGGAGGCGGACACGGCGAGGAAAGCGTAGTATTCGTTGCGGAAGACGTGGACTTCCGGCGTGGGTTCGTGTTGCGGACCGGCGAGCAGCCAGTAGGCGAAAACGAGCATGGGCTCATAACGGTCGCCGAAGACGCCCCGCCATCGGCGTAGCCCCTCGAGGTCGTCGCGCGTCACCCAGTTTTCCCAGTAGCGGCGTCCGCCCTTGCCGTCGTAGGGGAACTTTCGGCCCTTGACGTCGACAAGCCATGCCTTCTGATTCGGCGGATAGAGGATGAAATCGAACGATTTAATACGCGCTCCGGAAAAGATAGCTTTTTTCTGCTCATCGACGGGGACGTAAGGCCAGCCGCGCGATCGGATGTAGTCCTCGAACGCGGCCTCATAGTGAATGTGTCGCTGAGCCATGATGTGCGCTCGCCGCGGCCATCCGACCGCTTACGGCGTTTCGAGCTGCGCCGACACCGTATGGCGCTGTCCGCCGACGTCGTGGATGGTGAACGTGAACTCGGTCACCCCGGTGACGTTTACCTCGTCGCCGGAGGGTTCATAGTCAACCTCGTAGTACCCTACCTGTCCCGGACCCGCAAGGCGGAATCCCGGGCGACCGGGGCGGTCGATGTAAACGGAGGTCGCGGAACCGCCCATCCGAATCAGGCGTAGCACCCCCGTCTGCGGATCCAAATCATCCGGCGGCCGAGCGATTCGCAGACTCACCTTACTTTGATAAATCGCCAGGCGGACGGATGCGCGGGCGACCGGTTTGTCGAGCTCGGCGAACGGGCTTTGAGCCTCAAGCCATTGCCCCCCCACCTGCACAAAATCGCGTCGGCCACGCTGCTGATAGGCTGTGACTTCCACCGTGATTTCGTCGCCGGGGCTGGCTCGGTCGAGCCTGAAGGAGAATGCGAAGTGGCCTGTGTCGTCGGGGACCGCCTCAACGCGATAAGAGCCGATGCTGGCGACGCAGTAGTCCGCCACACCCAGGGGCGAGACCATCGATCCGGCGCCGTTATGGAGAACGAAGTCGAAATGTACTTCCTCTCCCACGTGGGCTGATTGGCGGGGCGCGATCGACCAACGCGATCCCGCGGGGCGAGGTCCGGTGGTGGTCGCGAGCGAGCCGGCGATGCACCCGGTGAAGCCCCCTGCGACCGCGGAGAGCATGATCGTGGCCCGCGCGGCGGCCGCTCGGCTGATTGCTTTCATGCTACGCTGAGGTCTTTTTGCGGGCTCGTACGCGAGGCGCAGAACGCGTCGGTGGGTTTCTTGACAGCCGTTTGCCCGTACGTTCGTAGTAGTATTCTTCCACCTGCTCAGGGTGTGTGAATAGGTGGTCGTAGCCATAGTCCCCGCCGGTGTAGTCGCATTCGCCCGGCTCGTAGCTACGACAAATCTCGGGACGGGTTTCGTAGATGCCGCACAGGTTGTCGGCCTGGAGGTTCTTACAGCGCGTCTGGAACTGCGCGTACCAGTCGCCCTCCTCAACGAAGATGGTGACCCCCTCGTGCATCAGGTACCACCGGATGTCGTCGTAGTCTCGCGCCCTCTTGGGCTTATCCAACGGTATGGCTACGTAACGGCAGCACGCCGCTGTGCAATGTTCACAAAGAATCGAACCCATCAACTCCTCCCGTGATCACGCCCTGTCGATCCGGCGCCTCCGGTGGATTATAGTAGACGTATCAAGACGTCGTCAACGGACGGGCTGAAAGGATCGGTACGTACGACCTATGCGAATCATCGGAGGCAAGTGGCGATCAAGAAAACTGGGGCGACCGGCCTGCACCGAAACGCGTCCGATGCCCGACCGCGTCAAGCAGTCCCTCTTCGACATGCTTGGGCATTATTTCGATTGTCCTGGAGCCATACCGGCCCTGCGCGTCGCCGATGTGTTCGCCGGAAGCGGCTCGATGGGTCTTGAGGCCCTTTCACGCGGAGCGGACCATTGTTGTTTCTTCGAGAGGCATCGCGCTGTGTTGGAGGTTCTTCGCCAGAACATATCCACGCTGGCTTCGCAAGATTCGGCGTTGGTTGTGACCGGTGACGCCTGGCGACTGGCGTCGCAGACGGTTGATGACCGATTTTTCGATCTTATATTTCTCGACCCGCCCTACCGCGACTCGGCTGACTCGACGCCCGACGGGCTCGTCCGGCAGTACCTGCGGCGGGTTGCCGACGCGGGGAGTGGACGGCCGCTCGTGGTGCTGCATCATGACGGTAAGGTTCGGTTCGATTTAACGCCGGACGATCCCTGGCGGATTGTTGACGAGCGGCGAATTGGTAGCAATCGCGTGACGGTGTTTTCGCTATGAACGTTGCGGGCGACGCGGGCGAGCAGGCCGCGCGTACGATCATCGACAGGCTTTGCGGCGGCGGGCACGTGGCGCTGCTGGCCGGCGGGTGCGTGCGCGACATGCTCTTGAAGCGTACGCCCAAAGACCACGACGTCGCGACCGATGCGCTGCCCCAGCGTGTTGGGGAACTCTTTGCGCGTACCCGCCAGGTCGGTGCGAAGTTCGGCGTCGTCATCGTTCGGGTGTCGGGCCAGGACGTCGAGGTCGCCACCTTCCGCACCGACGGCGTATACCTCGACGGCAGGCACCCGGAGGACGTAACGTTCGGCACGGCAGAGCAGGACGCGCTGCGCCGAGACTTTACGATCAACGGGCTGTTCTACGATCCCAACGGTGATCGCGTGATCGACTACGTCGGTGGCCGGGCTGATCTGGACGCAGGCGTCCTGCGAACGATCGGCGATCCGGACCGGCGGTTTGGGGAGGACCACCTGCGAATGCTGCGGGCGGTGCGCCTGGCGGCGCGTCTCGGTTTTGCGATCGATCCGGCGACGCAGAAAGCGATCAAACGCCTCGCCCCCAACCTTACGCACATCAGCGCTGAGCGCATATGGATGGAACTCGACGAGATGATCTGCGCTCCGACGCGGGCCAAGGCTTGGTCGATGCTTGTGGGTTTGGAGCTGCAAGCGTATCTCTCGGATCAGTGGGCGCTGGACGACGGCTTCGCCGCCCGGATCCAATCTCGGATCGCCGCCCTACCCGACCGGCCTGTCGACTCCGCGCTCGCCCTGGCTGTACTGCGTTGTGATCGATCGACGAACGATGCTACGTCCCTGGCGCGGGCGCTGCGGCTGAGCAATCGCGTTGCGGGCGAGCTTGTATGGTTGATCCGGTCGCTTCCCGCTATGACGAACGCCGGCGCCTGTGAGCTAGCGGATCTCAAATTGCTCATGGCGAACTCTGCGTGGGGTTCTCTACTTGAGCTCTTTCGGGCGGACCTGATCGCGAGGAAGCTGCCTTTGGCTGGGTTTGACGAGGTTGTGTCGCGAGCTGAGCGGATACCTGCCGGATTGATCGCCCCCCCACCGCTCTTGTCCGGGAACGATCTGGCTGAAATGGGAATGCAGCCTGGGCCGCGCGTCGGTTCCATATTGGAGGCTGTCTATCGCTCGCAACTAAACGAAGAGATCACAAACGAGCAGCAGGCGAAGGCCCTCGCTGCAAAGCTGATCCGTTCGTAGGCGACCACCTCAGGTCGACTCGATTCACTCTCGAAGCGTCGTAAGCCACTGTCGCGCCTTGGCGCATTCGACGAGTGTCACTGCCTGCCAAGCTTTTCGAGCGTGTTACCTGAAGGTGAAGATCAGGAGTCTTAGCGGGCGGTTGGAGGTTAGGTGGATACCGCTAGCCGGAACGCATCGCGCCGATTCGCTCCTCCACCGACTCGATCGCGGTGATGCGAACGCCGAAATTTTCACCCACCTTCACGGCTCGCCCGGTGCCGATTATGTGGTTGCCGATCGTGAGGCGAAGATCCGCGTCCGACGCCTGGTCGAACTCCAGGATCGTCCCCACCGCAATGGCGACAATGGTTTCGACGTTCAACATCCGCTCAGCTACGACGACGGAAAGACAAACGGTCAAGCCGAGTATTCGCGAGACTTCCGGGCTGCGGGGTGTGGACGCCGGCTGCGGGGCGCTCGGAGTGGGAGCAGCGGTAAAAAGATCGTCGATCGCTGTTTGCGAAATCGCCATGATGTTGCCTAAGCGCCGTCTGCCCGGGCGCGCACCGACACCCCCTACAGCATCCGATATCGACAGGAACAGAGGTGGGTCTTAAAACTTCGTATCAACCATCTTGCTGGCATTATGTGCGCTCTCGGCGCAAGAACAGCCGTTCCTCGCGACCGCGTGATGCTGACGGTAGACGACGGTAGACAAGGAGCAGAGGAATTCGACGGGGCAAAAGCTAATCGAACCGGCGGACGACGATGCAGGCGTTGTGACCACCGAAACCGAACGAGTTGCTCATGGCGATGTTGATCTTGTGATCGCGCGCGGTCTTGGGGCAATAATCCAGGTCGCAACCGTCTCCCGGGTTCTCGAGGTTGATGGTTGGCGGGACGACCGAATTTCTTGCGGCCAGGATGCAGGCAATAACTTCGAGACCGCCGCTTGCCCCCAGAGAATGGCCGATCGCGCTCTTGGTGCTACTGATCACCAACTTCTTCGCCCAGTCGCCGAACACGTTCTTGATCGCCAGGGTTTCGGCGGCATCGCCAAGCGGCGTACTCGTGCCGTGGGCGTTGATGTAATCGATCTCACACGCCTCGACCTCTGCGTCGAGCAACGCGCCTCTCATCGCTTTGGCTGCGCCCTCCCCGGTTGCGGAAGGTTGGGTGATGTGATCCGCATCGGCGGTTGAAGCGAAGCCGATGACCTCTGCGAGAATCACAGCGCCGCGGCGTTTGGCGTGCTCCAGCTCCTCGAAGATGACGGCACCTGCACCCTCGGAGAGAACGAATCCGTCGCGGTCGCGATCGAACGGTCGCGAGGCGTGCTGTGGATCGTCGTTTCGCGTACTGAGCGCTTTCATCGACGCAAATGCTGAGGCAGCCAACGGCGTCAGGGCCGCCTCCGAACCGCCGGTAAATACGACGTCCGCGCCGCCGCGACGGATGTGGTACAAGGCTTCACCCATCGCATTGGTTGCGGAAGCGCAAGCGCTGCTAACCGCGATGCTGTTGCCCTTGGCGCCGTAAGCAATCGAGATGTTGCCGCTCGCGGCGTTCACCATGAGCTTGGGAATGGTAAACGCCGAGACCTTGCTAGGCCCCTTGGTCATCAGCCGGGCAAACTGTTGCTCGAGCTCGTTCATGCCCCCGATCCCCGATCCGAAAATGACCGAAAGACGGTCGGGATCGGTCGCGGAGAAGTCGAGTTTTGATGATTCAACCGCCTCGGCTGTAGCGACCATCGCAAGTTGTGCGTATCGGTCGAGGCGTTTTACGAGCTTGCGATCCAGGAAGGTTTCGGGTTTGAAGTCCGGGACTTCGCCGCCGAACTTGACGTCAAACTCAGTCGTGTCGAAAAGCGTAATCGGCGTGATACCGCTACGCCCCGCGATGAGGCTGTCCCAATACAAGTCCACGGATACGCCGAACGGCGTAACCGCACCCATACCGGTGACTACGACGCGTCGTTCAACCATCGTTACCGCCGTGGAAGCTACTAGGACTTGACCGAAAGGGCCTTCTGGATGTAGTCCATCGCCTCGCCGACGGTCTTGAGCTTTTCCGCGTCTTCGTCGGGGATCGTCAGGTCGAACTCGTCTTCCAGTTCCATCACGAGCTCAACGGTATCCAACGAGTCCGCGTTCAGGTCGTTGACGAACGACGTTTCCCGGGAAATCTCGCCCTTGTCAACGCTCATCTGCTCGCTGACAATGTCGATGATCTTTTGTTCAATATCTCCGGCAGAAGCCACTACACATACCTCCCATTGCGTTCCTCAAAACCAATGACCCGAACCTCGGGACGCCTTGCGATTGTGGAATCGTAGTCGTCCGGGCAATTCTTCGCAACCATCCAACACGCCGAGGGAGGGCGAAGGCCTCCGAGGGGAGGGGTCGTCACACCCCTGCCCTACGGCTACGTATTCATGCCACCGTCGACCAGCAAGACCTGGCCTGTGATATAAGACGCCGCGTCACTCGCCAGGAAGGCGACAACCTCGGCCACCTCGTCGACCTGGCCAAATCGGCCCAGCGGAATCAGCGGCTTAGCCGCTTCCCTGAGCTTCTCCGGTAGATCGGCCGTCATGTCCGTTTCGATGAAACCCGGCGCCACGACGTTGCACGTAATCTTGCGCTTACCCAACTCCTTGGCGATCGCCTTGGTAAACCCCGAAAGCCCTGCTTTACTTGCAGCGTAGTTGGCTTGACCGGCGTTTCCGAACTCTCCGGAGACGCTTCCGATGTTGACGATCCGGCCGTAGCGCTGGCGCACCATCAGGCGGCTGACCGCTCGAGTCAACCAGAATACCCCGCGGAGATTGGTCGTCAGGACCTCCTCGAACTGCTCGTCGTCCATGTTCATCAGCAGTCCGTCGCGCGTGATTCCGGCATTGTTCACGAGAATCTCGACCCGATCGTGCGTTTCGACGACGCCCTCCACGAAGGCGTCAATGGCCACTCGGTCGGTGACGTCCAAGGCACGCGGATCGATCGTTCCGGGAAGTTCGCGTTTTTGGGCCTCACTCGCAAGCGCCTCCAAAGCGGATAGGGTTCTTGAGCACGCCACGACCGTAGCGCCGCGCTTGGCCAATGCAAGACAGATGGCGCGGCCGATTCCCCGACTGGCGCCAGTCACGATTGCGACTCGATCTTTCACGAACTCAACTCTCCCGATCGCTACGATCGATCTGCACCCGATCCGACAAGTGCGGACTCGACTGATTCGACCGTACTGACGTTACGCGTCGAAAGCTTGCGGTTGATTTTTCGCATCAGTCCGGTCAGCACACGTCCGGGGCCGATTTCGACGAACCGCTCCACGCCATCGGCGACCATTCGCTCAACGCATCGCTGCCACAGAACGGGTTGAGTCACCTGGCGCTTCAGCGACAATCTCATTTCATCCGCGTTCCCATGATACCCCGCATCGACGTTCCTGGCGACCGGGATCCGCGGCTCGGTAAAGTTCGTGGCCGCAAGAACGCCGTCAAGCTGATCCGCCGCTGACTGCATGAGTGGGGTATGGAAGGCCCCCGCGACGGCAAGCGGGATCGCGCGACAGTGAAGTTCGTCCGCGAGCACTACCGCTCGCTCACAGGCGGCCTGGCTACCCGCGATAACGATCTGTCCGGGGCAGTTGAAGTTCGCCGGGGCGAGAACGTCCTCGCCTCGGGCACGGTCGCAAAGGGTGACCGCCGTCTCTTCGTCGGCGCCGACGAGCGATACCATCCCGCCCTTCACGGCGAGCGCCGCCTCTTGCATCAATTCCCCACGACGCTGCACGAGCCGAAGGGCGTCGTCGAAGCTCAAGGCTCCGGCGACGTACAGCGCCGTATACTCGCCCAGACTCAAACCGCCGGTGCGTGAAAAATCATTGAGAGATCCGCCGGATTCCAGAAACGCTTCCCAGATGGCGGCGCTGGTCACGAAGATGGCGGGCTGTTGGACGTCGGTGCGTTCGAGCTTTTCGGCTGGACCGCCGAAACACACGGCCGCCAGGTCGAAGCCGACGACCTCATTGGCTCGGTCATAGATCGCGCGGGCGCGCTTGTATCGCGCGGCGACGTCGCGTCCCATGCCGACGGACTGCGCGCCTTGCCCGGGAAAAATGACGGCGGTGTCACCCATTCCTTGAGACTCCCAAGGGTTCTGTAAGCCTTAGAGCCGAACGACCATCGTGGCCCAAGTCAGTCCCGCGCCGATGGCGACCATCAGAACGTGGTCCCCCTCCGTCAGCGTGCCGTCGTGCCGCGCTTCGTCGAGGGCGACGGGGATTGACGCGGCCGAAGTGTTACCGTATCGCACGATGTTCACGGCGATCTTGTCTTCCGGCAGCCCCATCCTCTGACGAACCGACTCAATGATTCGCAAGTTGGATTGATGCGGAATGACGAGCTTCAGATCGTTCGCGGTCAAATTGGTCGCCTTGAGGGCTTCATCGATGATCTGCTGCATTTTGACGACGGCGAATTTGTAGACGTCACGGCCCCGCATTTTCATGTAATGCAATCGCTCGGCAACCGTGTTCGCACTCGCTGGGAGCAAGGATCCACCCGCGGGAACCCAAATGTGCTTCGCCCGACTCCCATCACACCCCAGCGCGGCGTGAAGAATCGATTGCTGCGGATTGAGCGTCTTGCTCAGGACCGCCGCCCCCGCGCCGTCCCCCATGAGCACTGCGATCGTTCGATCCTCAGGATCGACGAACCGGGTAAGCGTTTCCGCGCCGATCACCATGGCGTGTTCGTACGGACCTGCAACCAACATACTCGCTGCGACGGACGTGGCGTGCAGAAAACCGGAACACGCGGCGCTGACGTCAAAAGAAGGAACCTGCCGGGCACCCAGCGCGTCCTGAACGAACGCCGCAGTTGAGGGGAACGGACAATCGCCCGTGGCCGTCGCGACGACGATCAGGTCGATCTCCTCCGCGCTCATGTCGGCGTCTTTTAACGCCCGCCTGGCGGCGTGGAGTGCTAGCGTGGACGTGGTTTCATCCTTGGCAGCACGCCTGCGTTCACGGATGCCCGTACGCGAGACGATCCATTCATCGCTGGTATCCAGGTGATCGATGAAATGCTGGTTCGTCAGCACATGCTTTGGGAGGTACGCGCCCGTGCCGGAGAACCGAATGGGCAGCGGTTTGGTCATGGGGCGTCCTGTCGGAGTTTCGTGAAAACGGGTTCAGGAGAGTCGGGCGACGACGGCTTCACTGAATTTAAGCTTAACAAACCGGCTCGCGACCCGCACCGCGTTGAGAACGGCGAATTCGTTACTTCGTCCGTGACAGATGATGCAAACACCATTGACACCCAACAGAGGTGCGCCACCGTACTGGCTATAGTCGTGACGTTGCCAGACACGCTCCAGTGCACCGTTGATCTTGTTTTGCAACTGGGGCGCCTCATCGTCGAATTCTCTTGCGATCGTGCGGAACAAGCCCTCCGCCAGGCCTTCGATAAACTTCAGCGCGATGTTGCCCACGAAACCGTCGCAAACCGCGACGTCGCATCGGTCTTCAAAAAGGTCACGCCCTTCCGCATTGCCGACGAAATTCAGCAGCGGATCCGCGTCGAGAAGCGCGTGCGTCTGTTTGACCAGTCCCGTGCCCTTACCGCTTTCCGCCCCGATCGAAATAACGGCTACGCGAGGTTGCTTGATCTCCAGAACCTGCTCGGCGTAGAGCGTCGCCATGACGGCGTATTCGTAGAGATGCCGAGGCTTCGCCTGAATGTTCGCTCCGACGTCGCACAGAACGAACGGACCGTGGAACGACGGTATCGTTACCGCAATGCCCGGCCTGGACACACAGGGGAGCGCTCTGAGTTTCAACTGGCAGGCGGCGGCACAAGCCCCGGTGTTGCCCGCACTGATCACCGCATCCACTTCACCGGCCGCGGCAAGTTCTGCGAGCCGGACGATCGACGAATCCTTCTTGGTTTTCAGTGCCTCGACCGGCGCCTCATCCATCGCGATAACCTGCGATGCATGAACGATGCGAAGACG
>JADFRO010000059.1 GCA_022561255.1 Planctomycetota bacterium
CATAGAACGAAATCGATTTCGTTTGTGTGCAACTACTGTTGACGTGGTGCTGCGTAGGCGAGTTGATACGAACTGACGTCGGCCATGTCGACGTCACCGTCCGCGTCGTAGTCGAACGCGCGGCACGCCGCCGAAAGAGCTTCGGCCGGTCCCGCCAAACAAGACGAAATCGATTCGGCTGATGCGACCTGTAGGATGGTCGTTCCGCGGCTGCGTGCTCGAAGTTTCGCGATCTGTGACGCGAACATGCCGCCCCACACCGAGACCGTGATAACCACCAGCGCCGCGACGGCCGCCCATCGAAGCGCGACCCGCCGTCCGCGAGGCCCGTTCGAGCCAGCCTGCAAAGCGAGCGACCGAGCGTCAAGTCGAGTCGCCCTGAACACGCCCGCACGCTCAGCCAGCTCCGCCTCGTGTAGGGCGGCCTCGATGGGATCAAGTTGGTCACGTCGATCGGACACGTCTCGCTGCTCCTTGCGTAAGGTGACAGAGCGGGGTGAGGGTCGCACAGCGGGCGTCCGCGGCGCGACACTCCCCTACTCTAGTGGTCGTGGCCGTCCTCCGTCGGCGCGACGGGAACCCCGGTTTTTCGCTCGACACACGCCCGCAGACGCTCCAAAACGCGTTTCCATCGTGAGCGGAGCGTCGACTCGCTCATTTCCAGGGCCATCGCCGCGTCCCGCCAGCGACGCTCCGTTATCGCCCCAAGTTGCGACGCCAGTGACCGATCATCCTCGTCGAGCTCCAGCAGGCAATCCCGAACGATCTCCACGAGTTCGAGATTTTGCACAACCTGCTGCGGGTCGCTCGACGAATCGTCCAGCGTCGCGGCCGCCGACTCCAAGGCGGGCGAGGAGGGCTGATCCAGCGGCGCGATCCTCCGTGCGGCGCTTGCGACCTGATTGCGTGCGATTCTGACGAGATAGGCGCGTAGGGCAGCCGGTCGATCTCCCGAGCCCCGGCGCATCGACTGGACGAATCCCGACCACGTGGTGGACGCTAGGGAGTCAAGCCAATGTGGATCGCTAACGGACTGCTTTCTCGATGCTCGAAAGATCGTGTAGCGGACCAGGCGGTCGTATCGATCGATCAAGCGGCGAAGGGCGACGTCGTCCCCGCTGATGACGGCGTCCAGCAGACACTCGTCGCTCACCCCGTCGGAAATGTTCCGTCCGGATTCGCAGTCGCCGCCACTCTCGTTGTCCATAACACGATTATCGAATCTCTTACGCGGTGGTCAATTCCTGATCGGGCTTCTGCTTCCAGATCACCCCGATACACAGTGCCAATGCGATTAGCGTTGCACCGAGTGCGTAGCACAGATCGAGCGTGCCGGTTGTCGGACCGTACGCGAGGGGTACGGCAACGGAAAACATCAACACGCCGCCGAGCAGGCATACGCGGGTCCATACGCGTGTGCAGGCGGGCAACAGCAGATAGCAAAGAATCAGGATCGGGACATTCGCGTAGCCCCACGGCAGGAACGGGCTGCGTAGCTCACCCAGAATCAGCAGCAGAGTCCATCCGCAGGCGAGCTGTCGGCGTCGGAGCATAACGGCGTCCGGCGCTGGCGCAGTAAAGGGCGCGCGGCGATGACGGTTACCCAGAACCGCGATCGCTGCGACGATCAAGACCGTGTGGATCCATACCAACGCGGTCGCGATTCGCGGCGCGTTGTCATCGGCTAACACACCGAGTTCTACCAGTCGATACGGAATTCCCATGACGGATAGGTTGACGACAATGGCCCGGATGTAGGTCGTCATGAACCCAAACGCCTCGCCGCTGGCAAGTCGTGGCACTTGATAATCAAAGAACGCTTTGAACGGTGCTGCTCCCAACGCTGCCAGCGTAGCGCAACCCAGCACTCCCATCATCCCAACGGTCCAACCCGTAGGCCGCCATCGCCGACGCATCACCAGATATGCAAGAAGAACACCCGGAAACAGCTTCGACACGATCGCATAGCCCAGAAGCGTTCCTCCGACGAAGTTCCAGTTTTTTTCGAACGCCAGCATCGCAAGAAGCGAGATGAGAATGATAAACATGTGCGCGTTGCCCATCTGCAATGTTGCAAGCGTTACAGGAGCGAGCACCGCCAGTGGCCAAGCGAACCAATAAGCGTTGAAACCGCGACCTCCGATCCACGTGGCGAGAGCGGCTACCGTAAGGAAGAGCAAAGCGACGTTGATGGCGAACCAAACCGTTCGCATCTGGAAGAAGTCCATTCCGGACGAGAGCATTGCGTGGGGTAGCAAGAGAAACGGTGGGGGGTATTGATACCGATCGACGGTCAGTAGCTCGCCGATTGTTTCGTGGATCGGCGTCTCGACCTCCGCGTCGCGGTAATGATCGGAGGCGTAGATGTTCTCGTCGCCCTGATCCGCAAGGTACGCACCGATAACGTACGAAGTGAAGCAGTTGTGCTTCGGGAAAAACGGCTTCGCTAGCTGCGGGTCGGCAAACTCGCGCAGTCTCGGAACGAACGCGTAATCCGTCTTCGACGCGTCGAGCATGAAGACGCTCATCGTGCCGATGCGGTACGACGCGCCCAGCGAAAGAATGAGCCACATCATCAGGAGGATCTTCGTTCGCCGTCCTTGGATGAGTTTCGTCGGGACGAGTCGACCTGCGAAGGGAATGGTGATCAGAGCGGTGGCGAGCGCAACGATCCCGGCGGTTACGGCCGACAGTTTTAGCGCTAGACAGACCACCGCAATGAGGGGGACGGCGACCGAAATCGCCGCGATAAGGATGCACACGCCGGCTGGGGACCACTCGCGCGGCGTTCTTCCATCTTGCATGACCGACAGTCCGCGCCCGAGATGCCGAGCGGTGTTATGAAGTTTCCAGACCGGAAAAGCCCTTGGCCAGTAGATCCTGAATGTCGATCATTCCGACCAGGCGATCGTTTTCGTCCACGACCGGCAGTTCGTCGATCGCATGACTGCGCATCATTTCGACCGCTTCAACCACGCGCGCATCCGTACGAACGTGTTTCGGATCGCTCGTCATGACTTCGGTAACGCACCGGTCGCCCGGCTGCTGTGCGGAGCGGAACAACCGGAAAAAATCGCCGTGCGTAACGATGCCCAGAAGGATCCCGCTTGATGAAACCACGGCCGCCGCTCCCGCACGCCGAGGTGCCGAAAGAATCGCCTCGTAACAGTCGCCCAGCGTCGCCGTCTCCAGAACGCGCGGACAGTCGTCGCCCGTGCGCATGATCTCGGCCGCTTTCATAAGGAAGCGCCCAAGCGCGCCGCCGGGATGGTAGCTGGCGTACTGCTCGGGTTGAACGGCCTTGAGTTCCATGACCGTAAGCGCCAAGGCATCACCAAGGGCGAGCATGGCCGCCGTCGACGAGCTGGGCGCCAATCCCAAGGGGCACGCTTCCGCCGTCTGCCCGATGTCGATAACGCAGTCGGCGTGCTTGGAGGCGTCGGAATCCGGTCGGGCGGTCAGCAGAATGATTCGACAGCCCAGCTCCTTCAGACGTGGTAACAGCTCGACCATCTCCGAACTGCCGCTTTTACTCAGTCCCAGGACGACGTCGTCGGGGTGGATCATGCCCAGATCGCCGTGGAGCGCGTCCACGGGATGAAGTGAGTACGAAAGCGTCCCCGTGCTGGCCAGAGTCGCCTGGATTTTTTCGCCGATCAGCCCGGCCTTACCCACGCCCGTAACGCAGACGCGTCCGCGACACTGGAGGATCATCTCGACCCCGTCGACGAAAGAATCGCCAAGCCGCGACTGAGCGTCACCGATCGCCCGAGCCTCGGCGACCAGAACGGCTGTCCCCAGCTCAAGGATGGTCTCGCGGGAACTCTTTGCGGCACGCGAGGTTGCGGTCGCACTCGATGTCGTTGTTTGCGTGTCACCCATGTCAGGCCGGGATTATCGTCGAGTCCTTACGGAACCTCAACCCCGCTCTCACCAGAGGATTCTTCGGGGGATTTCGCCCGCTTTCCGCTCGATTGAATACGGATCAGCGACCGCTTGACACCCGCTTTCGTGATCGCTTCGACAACCGCCACGATTCGTGCATGGGGTACGCCCGATACACCGCGGATCACCACGACGGGCTTGCCCGCCGCTTGGGGATTCGCCAGGGCCGATCGGGCGATCTCATCGACGGTGATCTCCTGATTCGCTCGGAAAATCTTCCCATCCATTGCGACGGTCACCTTGATGGGGTTGGTCGTCTTGGCGCGAATGAGCAGAGTACACTTCGTTCCTATGGGCGGGATTTCGGGTGTGTTCGCCCGCAGCCACAGTTGTGCGTTGTCTGCAGTGTGCAGTACTGCAAGCGCTATCAGAGCGGAGTCGAAGTCGACGACGCAGAGTATTGTTCCGTCCAGATCCGCGGAGAAGCGCCCCTTGTCGTTGGTGTGCGAACCCGCGAAGACCCACTCGATTCCTTCCGGGGGTTTGTCCGTAGAAACGTCAACAAGCCAGCGCCGAATCGGAATCGTCCGCTCACCGGTCGCATCCGCGAAACGCACGTTGATGTCCAGGCGTTGCCCGGTTGCTGGTTTGAAACGCTCGGTCTTCTCATCGTAGCGAACGGGTGATCCCGGCTCGAGACCCACCAGTCCCATCGCCTGAAACACGAGCATGGGTCTCACAGAGATGGCGAGGATGCTCTCGTGCTCGCGCGTCCGGGGGCTGCAGGCGATCAGTTCGAGGGGGCCGGAACGGAACACGACCTTCGCGTCGACCTCAACCTCACCCTTGGCCCAGTCGATGCGAACGCCTGGCGCGAATGCACGTGTCGAGGGATTCTTTGTGGAGTCGCCAGGTGCCCGGGCCGCCGCGAGCGGAGACGCCGTAGCGATCACTAGGACGACGATCGAAGAGCCTGTGTGTCGCATCGCAATCGGACGCGGATCTACTCGGCTAGGCTAGCCCGGTCCAAACGACGGGAACGCGAGCTGTTCCTGCTCCGCCTGAATGAGGATTTTCGGTTTGATCAGGATCAACAGAGTTTGCTCGTCCTTGATCGTCGACCGTGACGAGTAGATGCGCTTGAGGATCGGAATTTTGGACAAAATCGGGACGCCGGCCTCAATCTCCGTTTCGCTGGCTAGCTTTTGACCACCCAGCAACAGCGTGCCGCCGTCCGGTACGGAAACGGTCGTCTGCAATCGCTGGCTCGATAGCGTCGGCAACTGCACAAACGCCGACAGCGCCGTACCTCCACCGCCGAAGCCTCCGCCGGCTGCGCCACCGCTGAACGGAATCGTCTGGAGGTCGAGGAGGCGTGTTATGCCCGGACGGAGCGTCATCGTGACGTACCGCTTGTCCGCCGTTACGGTGGCGTTTACGTCGAGCACGGCGCCGGAGTTGATCACGGCTGTACCCGGCGCTTGTGCGACCGCCCCCTGCGCTACCACCGGGTTGAGTGTGGCGATGTAGTTCTGCTGTATCGTGACCGCCACCCACGAACGCTGCCCGTTGAACAGCACGAGCTGCGGGGCGGTGAGCACCGTCGTTCGTGAGTCCGCCTGCGTCGCACGGATCAGAATGTCGACCTGAATGTTGTCCAAAAAGCTGCCGAACAGGGTGAAGGCCGGACCTATTGCGGAACCCGCAAAACTTCCCGGAACGTCGCTACCCAGCAGTGCCGGGTCGGTAAAGCTCGACACGCGGTTGATGATCGGTATCGGCGTAAGCTGGCTTCCGAACCCACCCTGCTGCTGCGGGACCAGGAAAGGCTGCGAAAATGGCTGGGACAATTGCGGCGACACTGCGAACGGGGCTCCGATCGCCGGGCTGTTCGGCGTAAACCCCAAACGTGAAAACGTGCGCGGCAGCAGAAGTGGAGACCCGTGGACTGGATCCGTGAGGACGCCCCCGGCGGTCGGGATGTAATCAAAACCCGCGTTGCCGCTGTTGAGCACGATGTCGATGTCGATCCCCAACTCTTCCAGGTAATGGCTGGAGACGGTGAGGAACCGCGCCTCGACGGCGATCTGAATCGCTCGCTGCTCACGAAGCTTACCGAGAAGGCTATCGATTTGCCGCTGCGCGGCTGAGTTCTGCGTGATGACCAACTGACCGTTGATCTCCTTGATGACACCGACTGTTCCACCGCGTTCCCGCCAACTGTCGTGCGCGACGGTTTCCTGGATCAAGTCGATGATCGTCTGGAGGCGACTGGCGCGTTGCGGATCGAGCGGTGCTTCATCGTCAGCATCGTCGCACGTGGCCCACGGCGTCGTCCCCCGATTCAATCTCTGCGCGAGGCTCTGCTCGATCGACTTCTCCAAGTCGGTGAATGGGGCGTCCTTGAAGTTCGGGATCTCCATCAGCAGGTCGTTGATGTCATAGACCGCTGTGTAGGTGTCCTCATCGAGCGTCGCCTGGGTCGCGATTTTGATGATCCCGTCAAAGACTTCAAAGCCGACCTCGTTTCCCCTCGAACCCGCCTGCTCAACGATCTCAGTGAGCGCACGTTTCAGAGAAATCTCGACGGGCAAATAGAGATCAATCGGCGTGTCTCGCGCGATCCCGGCGGCTTCCAGGTCATTCCAGTTGACGATGATCGGCAGGCGGTGGGTCTCCGTGAGCTGCGCGATCACCTGATCAAACGGATCGTCGGCGAAGTCGACGGAAATGGGTTTGTCCAGCGCCGCAAACAGGCGTGCGCCCGATCTCGCACCGCCGGGTCCGACACGATCGGGCCGCGAGATGATCTCCGGCCAATTGCGGGGATAGAGAAGCTCGACGTGCCAAGGGATCTTCGCTTCCTCGACGGCCAGCAGCGCGCCACGCTGTTCCCGATAGAACTCGTCGCGGAGCCGGCGCCCCTGGCGAAACGCTCGCAACTCGTCCAGGTCGTCCATCAGCCAGCGCGCCGGTTCATACTTCGGGTCGATGACGGTGACCGATTTGAGCACTGCCAGGGCAGCCGTCAGGTCGCCGTCCTTGCGGTGCTGCCGCGCCTGACTCATCAGGGCGTCGACCTGTCGCCGTCGATTTTCGGCGTCCTGGGCCTGACGCGCCTTACGCTGCTCTTCGATCTGTCGACGCGTCTGAGCGACCTTTCGCTCGTGATAGCCTCGCTCCTCGTTGGTGACGAAGGCACCGAGCGCGTCCACCTCGCTCTTAAGGCTTTCGTACTTAGCCACGGGATTGGCGAACCCGCGACCCGCTTCGACGATCTGTCGGGCACGCACCATCGACTGGTTCGCCTCGTCGAAGCGCTCGTTGTTTACGTGGTCGCGGATTTGCGCCTCGACGTCGCGGTACTCGGCCACGCTGCGCTGCCAGCGAATGCGGTCCTCAGCGACGATCCGCTCGAGCAGTGATTCGGCTCGGGTACCTGTTGTGACTTCCTGATGCTGGGCGACCCGGTGCAGACCATCGACGGCTTCGGGATATCCCGGAACCGCGTCAAGGGCCCGCGTGTAAAGTCGCTCCGCCTCGCTATGTCGCCCGCCGGCGACCATCTCGTCCCCCTGCCGCGTGAGCGAGCGCGCACGTTGCATATCCTCAGAGGTAACGCCAGCCGGTGGGGCGAATGATTCCTCCGCAACGGTTTCGCCGTCGGGTGACGCTTGGGTTGCGGCATCTCCGTCGAGATTTCTTTGATGTGCCAGCGCCGCGTTGCGAACCGTCTGGGGCGCGTACTCATTGGCGAGAACGCCGTCGAGCAGTTCCTTCGCCCGATCGACCTCTCCGTCGTTCATCGCCGTCTCCGCGTCTTCGAGGTCGCGAAGGGCTTTCTCGTACAGCGTGATGGCGAACTGGGTCCGGTTCAGGAGATCGTCTCGTATTTCCTGGTGCTGGGCGACGAGCTGATCCCGGTCGATGCCGACGAGCAATTCCTGGGCGGTGAGATAGTCACCGGCCTCGAACAGTTTGATCGCCCGGTCGAGAGCGGCAGCCGCGTCTTGCGCGGATGCAGGTGCCACTGCGCCCACCGTCAAGAGCAGGGCCGACACGATCGCGGCACGTCTGGTTAACCTCAGCCTTAGCAAGGGAAGCTCCTTCTGCTTCGCGTGTGGCCCGGTACCATGCTCGGCAGGACCGAGTGGGGGGGATCGACGCACATTTTCAAAGGACGAACACCGCAACGCCCCAGTCGTCCATTTGGGTGGCTTGCACTCCGGTCCCGCGGGCCGAGGGCGCCGCTTCGCCCGCGGGAGGCTCGGATTCTAGGTGGGAAAGGCAAGCTCTGCAACCCTGTTCGTGGCAGTTAGCGATGATTCGCAGTCCCAAACAATCCACAGCTCTTGACGCCGGTTCGGCATTGAGCACAGCCACGTGGCTACGGCGTACGACTCGGCGGCGTCCACACCTTACCCGCCGCCTCTCTCCTACGCGGGTCGGCCTTGTCCAGGGCGACGAATCGCTCATGGAGGTTTCCCTGGGGGTCCATAAAGACCACCGCGCAGCCCAACTTCGTTCGACTGAAGCTCGCCCCCGGCGCACGTGGGCCGCCCGTTCGTTCTCGGAGCGGGCGGTCGAAATCTATGTCCACAACCGTTAGTTCCTCGTAGAAATCCACAAGGGCGTTGTCTGCCTTTGTGGGGTCTGTTGGCGAGGGGGCTTGCGTACGCTGCTGCGTGCGCAGCGAGTCACCGACCCCGAACTTCTCGCGGCGTGACTTCACCCAGACGCCCTCAAACCACCGGAAGAACTCCACGCCGATTCGTTCCTTGGATCGTTCGTCGTACGTCACGAAATAGACCGAAGTCGCCTCGAAACGGATCGGATCGGAGGGCTCGGACCACTCGCCCGCAAGGTACACCTGCTCGGCGTGGTCTGGATTGTCGAACTTCCGCGGTTCGCCGGCGAATTGGTTGTAGAGCTGGAACCTCACGCGATATTGGCATGTGGTGCCGCTCAAGAGGCTGCCTTCGTTCGCGTCGTGGGCCCAGACTTGCTGGATCGGCAGGGGTTCCCGTTTGACGTCGCGCCCTTCGCTCTTTTGCCGCAGCTCGAAAGCCGTTCTTCCTCTTTTGATGTCTCGTGTGATGTCATTCTCAGCCTGTTGCGCCCTCGTTTGCAGGCCCCTTGCTTCGGCTTTATCCCGGGCGGTCGCGGCGCTGCTCGTGATCACCCCGACGGCCAGGTTGTACGCTTGAACGGCCTCGTTGATGACCAAATTTTTCTTGGAGCTCTCGATGAGGCGCTTCGCTTCGGCAAGCCACTCGGCGATTTCTTCCTGGGGCGTCAGGTCTCGAGTGACGGTACGTCGTGATGTTTGACCGCTGAGCCCGTATAAATCGTCAGGGTTCTTGCTCGGCGGATCGGTCGGGTTCAGCAACTCGTCGTCCTGGTTCATCACGTCGCGGTACGACGTTATGATGGGAAACGACCAGTCCGTTCCGTTCGCCGTCGACGCGAACATCGGACGAAGCACGTCTCGCTGAAACGATTTGCGTTTGACTTTTGTATGAAATTGAGTGAGTGCTTTGTGATCGTCGGCGGAGACGGCCGGACCGTCGCTGCCGTCGACCACGACAACCGCGGGAATGCCGAGATCCGGCCCGGTGGGCCAGCTGTCGACGAACTCCCAGTCCTCATCCGACCAGGTGCCGTTGGGTCGCTGCGCCCTCTTTTGGAGCTGCACGGGGCCGATGATGATTTCACTACGCGCGGCACCGTAGGCGTGTCGTTGTAGGTCGCGCTGCGTCTTCACGTTAAAAACCGCCGACACGGTGGCCCAGTTCCTAGGCCTGTGTCGGTCACCCGCGCTGGTCGAAACGATTAAGGTGCTGCGCCCATACCTGACGCCCGGCTTGGCGGGGCGCACGACCTGAACGAGCGATGCCTGCCCGACGCGGGTGATCGGCGGATCGATCAGCGGGACGTCCGGACCGATGGCTGGTCCGGCGGCGAGCTTACCCGGTTTTAGCGGTTCCAGCCAAGACACGAATTCGGCGACGAGAGGTTCGGGCTGTTCAACCGTAGGTCGTGCGTTGCGAATGACGATCAATGCCTCCCTCGCCTTCTGCGCAACCTTGGCATCGATGGTACGCGGCGTGACGGTCTCGCCGCCGAGTTCGATTTGATTCGGCGTTGTTACGAGGTATCGGGCGATGACTCCGAGCAGCAAGATCGCGGCGAGTCCCACGACGGCTTTCTCGACGTGTCGCTCGAGCGGATTAACCAGTTGCTTTGCCATGCGTGCGGTCCTTGTTCGGCTGGACGTACGTTCCGCGGTTCAATCGGCGACGGCTTACGCCTCGGTGGGCGACCATCTTGATCGCTGGGGTTAGGCGGCGATGCTATCCTTGGTCTTCCTCGGTGTCTTCGCGCTCCGCGCAATTTATCTCAAAGAAATCGCAGACGGACTCCGGCATGAGCGGTCGGAAGACGTCGCCCAACATCACGACTTCGAAATCCAGAACGACGCTTACGGTCGGTTCGGAACCGTAGATCTTTTTTTTCATATCCCGATTCGTCGGAACGGCTTGGTACGCCACTCGCAGCAGCGTGTAGAAGCTGTTGTTGCAGAGGCGTTCGACCAGAGTGGTGATGTCCCGCTGGTCCATCACGAGTTTGACCGAAAACTGGATCACGTCATACGTCGGCCCCGAAACGGAGCCCGTAAAGACGCTCTCGCCTGTTCCGGGCGGGAGGGCAGGCGTGTAACCGCCGGGTGGCGCGACGGCGACGAGATCTCCTTCAGACGGGACGTATTCCGAAAGCTTGATCGAGATCACATCCTTGACGGCCATGGTCCCGACCCAGCGATCCTTTCCCGCAGCCTTCGCCTCGTCGGCTGCTTGTTCGTTGACGTAGACGATTGCGGCGACAACGTCCTTTTGGATCCAGTAACCAACTTGAGCCATCCAGACGTCGTAGGGGTCCGGCGCGTCGACCGTCGTGACATCTCTCATCAGATCCGCATCGGAGAACTGCAGGCTCGACGCGCGGTCGGGAGGCTTGGCGTCCGGAAAGTCGATGCCATAACAGTAGAAGCTTTGCGCTTTGGCAATCGTGGCTCTGACGACGGGATCCTGGCGCACGCCCTCGGCGGTAAGGACGTAGGCGGGGGTCCGAGTTGCGGCAACCTGGGTGGGTTGACCGCGACCACTTCGACCGCGAGCTCGCTGTGCGGAAGCGGCTTTTTCGTTCTCAAGGCGTTCGGCCATGGTGGCGATGTCCGCCGCCGTAGGTAGCCCGCCGGAGTTCAACGAGGCGAACAGCCGATTCATTCCGTCGGTGTACTTGCGGCGGAATTCCGTGCGCTTAAGCGGCGGGCCGTCGGGCAGTGCGCCCTCGACGAGCGGCGTATAGCTGTAGAGTGTCTTTGCCCTGTCCAAGACGGCCTCATAGTCCTCTTGGATGCTGTCGATGCGATCCTGCTCGGCGTCAATGGACCGTTGGTTCACGGGATTGTTGCGGATGGGATCCAGTCTGCTGAAGACCGCGGCGGCGGCCTCCATTTCCGTTTTGACCTGCGGCATGGCGCGCAACCCCGTAACGCCGAGGGCGATACCGCCTGCGCCGGCGACGCCGCACAGAATCCAGAACATGTTACGTTTCAACAGATCCATCGAGGTTGAACTCCACACAGCGGCCGGGTCCGCTTAGCCTTCGTCCGAATCAGCTGAGTCGTCGAGATCGTCTTGGGGAAAATCTTCCAGAATCACATCCGCCCAAATCTCGAACCGCCAGTCGTCGCCGATCGGTT
>JADFRO010000060.1 GCA_022561255.1 Planctomycetota bacterium
GGCGGGTCTTTCCGAGCCGCTCCTGCGGAGGGCGAAGCTCCTGCGGAGAGCGAAGCTCCCGTAAGGGAGCGACCCCGCCCTCCTGTGGTTATCGCCAATCGTCCGCTCCCTCACGGTCGCGGCTCTGCTTAGCCCCACCCATCGAATGACGTGTGACGCAACACTAGTCATCCGCGCGCGGCATCTCGATGTCACGCAGCCCAACTTCGAGATCCATCGCACCGGCCGACACGAGAACGGTCTGCTGCTGAAGCTGCATGCGCACGACCTTGCCCGGCCGGTTCAGCGGGCGGACGAACACCTCATCACCTGCTCTTAACGCGTTGACCCACTGAGTCCAACGCGAAAACGCCTCCTGCGATTCCTCCAGTTCACGTTTTTCCCGCTCATACAGATCGCGCTCCCGATGCGCTTGCAAAATCGCCTCGCGGGCCGTCTTCCGCGCCGCCTCCGCCTCGCGACGCGATGCCAGCGTACCGGCGATCGCTTTGCTGAGAACCCGCGCTCTGTCGTCCAGAAATCCCTTCGCCAGGCGAATCAACCGCGCGGGCATACCCAGCCGCTCGGCAATAATCAGAGCGTTGCTGTTGCCCGGCTCGCCCAGACGAATGCGAAAGGTCGGCTTAAGGGATTCGACGTCGAATTCAACCGACGCGTTGTCGACTCGCGCTGTGGTGAACGCCACGCCTTTGAGTGCGGAAAGATGCGTCGTGACCACCGCCGTCGCGCCAAGCTGCAGCAGTTCGGTAATGACCGCTCGGCCGATCGCGGCGCCTTCATCCGGATCCGTACCTGCGCCGAGCTCGTCGATCAACACAAGTGATCCCGGCCCACTGCCGCGGATGATCGTCAAGAGCGTCGCAAGGTGAGAGCTGAACGTGCTGAGCGATTGGTGAATGCTCTGCTCGTCGCCGACGTCGACAAATATCTTCTTGTACACCGGCATGGTCGATCCTTCGCCCACGGGAATCGGCACGCCGCATTGCGTCATCAGAGCGAGCAGTCCGATGGTCTTGAGCGTGACGGTTTTGCCGCCGGTATTGGGACCGGTGATGATCAACACGTCGAAGTCGTCTCCCAGACGAATGTCGATCGGAACGACCTGGCGCTCCTTGCCTCCGTCGTCCGCTTCCTGAGCGAAAAGCTCGATTAAAAGCGGATGCCGCGCCTCATACAGCTCCAGCTTGCCGTCATCGCTGATGGTGGGACACACGCACATGCGTTTCTTCGCGTAACGACACTTGCCCGACACGAGGTCCAGCACCGCAATCGCCCCGAGCGTCTCCACGATCACCTGCGTAGCGCCATGCACGTGCTGCGTGAGGCCGCGAAGTATCTGCGTGATTTCCTTGTTCTCCTCATCGCGCAGGCGAACGATGGTGTTGTTGAGCTCGACGGATTCAGCCGGTTCCACGAACAGCGTCGCCCCGGATTCGGAGCTGCGATGGATGATTCCCTGAATCCGTCCGCGATGCTCAGCCTTGAGCGGCAAGACGTAGCGATCGTTGTGGAACGTCGCGGCGCCGTACTGCAGCATCCGGGTCTGGCTCGACTGGCGAAGGATGCGGTCGAACACGCTGCGTATGCGACCCTTGGCGTCTTCGATCGCCCGCCGGATCGTCGCGAGGCGCGGCGTGGCATGATCGTGAATGTGACCACGCTCGTCGATCGCATCACGAATCAGCGCGGCGATCGGACTCAGGTCGCTGACCCGCCGCCCCAGCGACTGAAGCGACGGAGCCGCAGCCCCTACCTGGTTCAACCAGTTCCGCAGTGCCTCCGTCGCCTGCAGCGTCTCGGCGACGCGGACCAGGACGTCGGCCTCCAGGGGCGCGGGGAACGCGGCCGCCCGTACGTGCTCTCGGATGTCGTGGACACCCCCCATCGGCGGCAGGGCATGCTCCTGCGACACGGCCGTAAGCTCTTTGACCTGATCCAGCCAGTGCCGCACCGTCTGCGGATTGGTTACCGGGGAAAGCGAGAGTGCGAGCCCCTTTCCCAACTGCGAGCCGCAATGGCCCGCCAGCGTTTCACGGATCGCGTCGAACTCCAGCTTGTGAATTGATGTCTCGTCCAAGGTCTACGTCCGAAAAACACGTCGCGCCGTCGCACCCAGCGACGCCTGTGACACAATTTGTGACCAAAATCGCGTGGCCCTCACACGATCCGGGGCTATAATACAGCAAATCCGAGTCGTGTTTTTTATAGCGTCTTATTTGGGAGAGTCGCTGATGAATAAAACCACTCGCTCATGTGTCCGGCGATCGGGTCAACTCGCCGCTACGCTGGCCGTACTCGCCCTGGCTATACTTCCTGCCGTTGGACGGGCGGCCCCCCCCGCCAACTACGAAATCGCCGACTTGGTGGCACTCGAAACCGCCTTTGTCAAACTCGCCGCTGACATCAGGCCCAGCGTCGTTGCGATCCGAACCTACGATCTACAAACCTACGATCTAGAGGAACTCGGGCATGGGAAGACCTTCGTCAAAATGCCCGTGAGCCACGGCAGCGGTTTTATCATCTCCAGTGACGGATACATCGCCTCGAACCGACACGTCCTCGAAGAGGCGGACTCCATCCAAGTGGTAACCGACGATGGCAGCGTGTACACGGCACAGATCGTACAGGCGGACATCCGAAGCGACCTCGCCGTAATCAAGATCGACGCCGAAAATCTGCGCCCGGTGCGATGGGCTGACACAACGGCGTTGCGAGTTAACCAGTGGGCCTTCGCCTGCGGCAACCCGTTTGGCCTCGCCAATTCCAACGGCAAGTCGTCCGTAACGGTCGGCGTCATCAGCGCTTTGGGAAGGAACATGACCAGCCGCCTCAGCGACGGCAACCCCATCCAATACTACGGCAACCTGATTGAAACTTCGGCCGCGGTCAATCCGGGAAGCAGCGGCGGACCCTTGTTCAACCTCAGCGGCGAGGTCATCGGCGTCGTCACCGCCATCGAGACGAGTTCCGGCGTTAGTGAGGGGGCTGGGTTCGCGATCCCCGCAGACCACAACCTTCGCAACATCCTCGAACAGCTCAAGGCGGGCCGAGAAGTTCGTTATGGCTTTCTCGGAGTGACCATCAACGACGTACCGCCGCCGAACTCGCGCCGCGTGGCAGACCTCCAGCCACGGCGCGGCGCGCTGATCACGGACGTCAAACCGGCGAACGGACCTGCCGGCTTGGCAGGGCTTGAGCCCGACGACGTCGTCGTCGAGTTTGGTGGAATTCCGATTGAAAATATGGACCACCTCGTCCGACTGGTCGGTTTCACGCCCGTGGGCACCGACGTTGTGCTAACCTATCTCCGCCGCCAGGTCAGGCGAACAACGACCGTCCGTCTCGGCGACCGTTACGAACTGCTCGACTTCACAAATCCGGACGGTTGATGCGGTGGCAACAGAGCGAGCAGGAAGCGCCCCGTAGACATGCCCGATAGTCAACGCTTCTGCAAACGAGAGCGCCTGCGCCTCAAGACGGACTTTGCGCGGGTCTTCGCCGCCAGGCGCAGCGCAGCCGACGATGCTTTGGTGGTCTACGCATTGCCCAACCAACTTGCGTTTTCACGTTTGGGTATCGTCGTGAGTCGACGGATCGGAAACGCCCCCCAACGAAGTTACGTCAGGCGACGAATCCGCGAGGCCTTCCGAACGAACAAGCCGGGGCTTTCTTCAGGGCTCGACATCATCTGCGTGGCTCGACCCCCGGCAGCCGAAGCGAACGTGTCGATAGCGCGATCACTCAGCGCGCTCATCGACCGCGCCGCAGCGCGCCGCGGCTCTAACCGGAATCGTTGCAAACCTCAAGAACTTCCGGATGGGGCGCATAAACGGTCCGATCGGGACCGTTCGGATCAAAAACGGTGACAAGCTGGTAGAGTCCACTGTCCAGACTCGAACTGATCCGCACCAGTGCGAAAATCTGTCCGCCGCCCGGGGACGTCGGCCCTGAGTTCGCTTCCGAGGTCGCCTCTCCGCTACCCGGATCACCTCCACCTGTGTCGTCGCCCCCCTGGTCACTCTGCGTAAAGCGAAGCCCCCGAAGCACGTTGGGGCTCGCTCGACGCTCCGTAACGAGTTGATGCGTGGCATCGTCCTCGCCGTCGTCGGGAATCGCCCCGTCCATCGTCAGCCAAAACTGAACCATGCGTGCGGTGTCGTTTTGCTCGAACCCACCGCCGAACCAAGTGAGCTCGAATCCGACGAATTCGTCGGTGGTAGTTCCGCCACCGCACGGTTCCCCGACCTGCTCAAAACTGGCGATCTCCACCTCCTGGCGAATCCAAACCGGGCGTGGAGCGACCTCAATCTCGATGCCGTCGCCGGTCATCGTCTCGGTTACGAGGTCGAACTGGCGAGGCCAAGCGTCGTTGGGCACGGTGCGGGAACCAATCGCAACGATCACGCCGCCCTCTTTGAACGTTACGTCCGTAGTCACTTCCACAATCAGCTCTCCGCCGTGTGGTCGGTTGTCGAGAAACCATCGCTCCAACGCCACCGGAGCATCGCCCGGCGGCAGCTCGACACCAATGGGAGGCAGATCGTCGTTGACGTCGTCCGGCGGACTGCCTCCACCCCCAGCGGGTGGTCCGCCACCGCCGTCGCCCGGATCCACAGCCGTCGTGTCGACGTAAACCACGCCGCCCGAACGCGAAACGGCATCCTCCCCGCCGCCGTCGCTGATCACAGCCACGAGGCGGTAGACCGCCGCGGCCGTACCGAGCGGAATGCGTAGCCAAATCTGATCGGCGGTGTCGTCTTCGCCAAGCCCGGAGATGAGCAAGATCTCATCCCCGTCGAGTTCGGCATGAGCGTCCGCGTCGGGATCCAGCATCAGCGAAATCTGAGCGTTGTCATTGGCGTCGGAATCGCTCCACTTCACGAAAAGCGAATCGCCCGCAGCCAACTCCTGGTCAAAAGCAGGTTCCAGCAGCGTCAACGCCGGGGGATCGTTTTGGGGATCACCGAGCACGAGCACGACGCCTTCAACACGGTCCATGCCGGTGAGCCGACCGTCGGTGATCGTCGCAACCAGATCGTACAGCCCCGGCAACACGTCGCGTATCAGAAGCAGTGACGAGTCGGATTCGGGCCCATCCGGATCCTCCGCGATCGGCGGGCCGATCCCAGCGATCAGCGCCGGCCCACTGACCCGGTCGCTCGCCTCGAGCGCGAATGTGATGGTCGCGTTGTTGTCCGGATCGGTATCCTCCCATGCGACAAACAAAGCACCGCCGGAGCGCACTTGTTCCACGAAACGCGGCGACTGAACCGAGATCGTAGGCGCCGCGTTGAACGGATCGCGAACAACCTCGAGCAGACCCGGAGCCACCGAGACAACAATCTGGTCGCCATCCTCAAGCCGACCGACGACCTCGAAAATACCCGGCTCGACGCCCCCGATCGCGAAGACGAACTCGTCGTTCATGCCGTCCAGCGCCACGCCGATCGCCGGGCTCACGGGAAACATGTCTGCGAAATCCGCGGAACCCAGCGGCCTGAGAAACACCCTGATAAACGCGGAGTCCGTGCTGCTGCTGTCGCGCCACTGGGTCAGCAGAATCGAGCCCAGCGCGAGCGTGACGTCGTGAGCCGGCTCGAGCAAAACGAAACTCGTCTCCGCGGACTCGGGCGATTCCGGGTCGACGCGTTGGCTTGGAATCAACGGATCACGAACGACGTACTCGGCCGGGTTGTCCAGGTCGAAGTCAACCCCGAAAACGAAGGTCGCGCTGGAGAGAGCGCGGCCACGCTCGTCGATGCCCGAAAGTTCGACGCGATCGACGGACTCCGGGCTCGCGATGGTCGTTACGTTGCCCGGTAACACACGGGCGAAGGCGAGGTGAACTACGTTGGCGTCTCTGATGAAACGAAGCGTCACGTCCGCCCGCGACCCGCTCTCGTTCCGCACGCGGGCTCGAGCCGCACCGGACAAGTCGAGCAGCGACGAGTCGCCCGGAACGTCGCGGCCGGTACCAGACGTATCTGAGAGCAAGTCCAGGAGGGAGCTGCCGCTGGGACTGCAGGCCGAAACCGCAAGGCATGTCGCCACCGCCCAAGCCGTTCGTCCCAATCGAGAGGCGTTCATTTTTCCACCCGCCGGAGCCGGCATCGCCGGGAGAGAAGCCCGACGTCATAGCCCGCTGGTAGAATGTGCGCCTCCCCCAAGACGCGTTCAACCCCACCCACAGTGAGCCCGCCCGCACCCGCCGCCACGGAACGGCACACACTATATTATAGGAGCTAAACTCGCGGTAGGCTAATGCTTCTTCAGATTCCCGGCGGATACGCCTTACACCACCACTGAAATATAGCCGATTTCGGCGTCTCAATGGGCTTTTCGTGTCGCGAACACTCCGGAGGGCAGTTTATCGAACCCGGAAATCACCAACGTCCTGCTCACCGGCGGTGATCCGCTGCTGATGAGCACCCGTCGCCTGGTGGAGATCTTCGAAGCACTTCGAGCGATTCCGCACGTGCGGATCATCCGAATCGGGTCAAAGATGCCCGCCTTCGACCCGTATCGGATTCTCAACGACGAACCGTTGCAAGACGCCTTGCGGATGTTCTCGACGCCGAAAAAACGCATCTACCTGATGGCGCATTTCGACCATCCCAGAGAGCTGACCGACGCGGCGATCCAGGGCATCGATCAGTTCATTCGCTGCGGTGTTATCTGTGTCAATCAATGCCCGCTGATTAAAGGCGTCAACGACGATCCCGATGTGCTCGCGGATCTTTATCGTGAACTGTCGTTCATCGGGTGTCCGCCCTACTACCTCTTCCAGGGTCGGCCAACCTCCGGCAACGAACCCTATGAAGTGCCGATCGTTCGCGGCTGGGAAATATTCCGCGAGGCGCTGAGACAGGGATCGGGGTTGGCTCGACGCGCTCGGTTCGTGATGTCTCACGAAATCGGAAAACTTGAGATTCTCGCCGTCGACGACAACCACATCTACATTCGATGCCATCGTGCCAAAGACGCCGCGGTGCGCGGTCGGGGCATGGTGTACAAGCGGAACGACGAGGCGTACTGGCTCGATCAACTCGAACCGGTTGACGCGGTCGACGTCCCCGCGCTCGCATACCTGTGGCCTTACACACTCGCGGACGGCCCGGAGTAGCGCCACGCTGTGGCGTTGAGCCTCGCACTCCCTTTCAAGTAACCCGCCGGCTGCTCAAGGGACGTTCACCGTCAGCCGTCACGACTGTCACCTGTCAACGTGACACCGCCATTTTGACCGCTCGTGCAGACGTCCGAGCCCAGAAGCCCCCAAACGCGCGCAAAACCGTCGTTCGCCAAGCTGCAAGGTCCACGCTTGCGCTGGCACGACACGTGCAACGCTTGCTTGTTGAACGCCGGCTGAACGGCGTACGAATGAATTTGCCGAATCAACCGAAAGGAGACTTTACCATGCTGCTACAGAGAATGTTCCCGACGAGGTCACTGGGCGATCCCGGTCATGCAATGGATTTCTTTTTTAACGACCTGTTGGGCCCCTTCCACGATACTGTTCGCCAGCCGAGCGTTGGCGTGCCGGTTGATCTGTGGGAGGACGACGACAATGTGTTCGCCGAGCTGGAAGTTCCCGGCGTCGAGATGAACGACATCGAAGTGTCCGTTGAAGACGGCGAGCTGTCGATCAAGGGCGAGCGCAAGGTGACGAACCTCGAGGGCGTAACCCTCCATCGTCGCGAGCGATGCGGAGGCGCGTTTGCGCGATTGTTTACGCTCCCAGCGGGCGTCGACGCCGCACAGGTAGAGGCCGTTTTGAAAAACGGCGTGCTGACGATCACGCTCCCCAAGACCGCCGCCGCCAAACCGCGGAGAATCACCGTGAAGTCGGAATAACGCGGCGCTAACGGTCGTCCCGCGTGATGTTGTACTTCTTTAAGCGGTAGCGGAGATTGTCGCGACTGATCCCCAGAGCGCGAGCCGCCTGCGTTTGGTTCCAGTGGGCCTCATGAAGCGCTTTGACGATCATGTCGCGCTCCGCACCGCGCAGTCTTCCCTCGCTCGGCGTTCCGGCCGGGCGGGCGCTGGCGATCTCGGAAGGCAGGTGCGTCGGCAGAATCTCCGCACCGTCGCACAACAGAACCGCCCGCTCGACGACGTTGGAAAGTTCGCGGATGTTTCCAGGCCAGTGGTAGGCGGCCAGAACCGCTTGGGCGCTCTGTGAAACCACATGCGGGATTACGCCCAGGTTGGCGCAAGCGAGCTTGGTAAAGTGGTCGACCAGTTCCGGGATGTCGTCGCGGCGATCGCGCAACGGCGGAATATGAATCGGAAAGACATTGAGACGATAGAACAGGTCATCGCGAAACTTCCCCTCTTCGATCGCCTTTTTCAGATCACGATTGGTCGCGGCAATGATCCGAACGTCACAGGAAATCGTTTGCGTTCCGCCGACGCGGGTGAACGAGCGCTCCTGAAGAAGTCGCAACAACTTGACCTGCGTCGACGCACTGATGTCGCCGATTTCATCGAGGAAGAGCGTGCCGTTGTCGGCCAGCTCAAATCGGCCGATCCGCTGTTGAATGGCGCCGGTAAACGCACCCTTCTCGTGGCCGAAGAGCTCGCTTTCCAAAAGCGTCTCGGGTAACGCGGCGCAGTTCACCGCGACGAACGCCTTTTCCACTCGCTGGGATGCCTTGTGAATGTACTTGGCCAGCACCTCCTTACCCGTACCCGTCTCACCCGTCAGCAAGACCGTCGCATGAGTCGGCGACACACGATCGGCCAGCTTGATCGTTGCCGCAAGCGTCGTCGACGAGCCGACGATCTCGTTATCCGCCAGCACGGACTCGCGAAACGCGGTTCTCTCCCTTGCCATGCTCGCGTGAACCAGGGCGTTGTGCGTGCCGCACGCCGCCAGGTTGGCGAACAGGTCGAGCAGCGGCAGGGAGCTTTCGGGAAACCGCCCGCCGCCCTTGTGGTTGACGACCTCGACGACACCGACGATCTGATCCTTTTGTATCATGGGGGCGGCCATCAGACCTTTGGTGTGGAAGCGGAGTTGTTCGTCAATGCCGCGGAAAAAATCGGGGTTGTCGCTAACGTCGACGATGTTTTCGCTACGACCGGTTCGGATGACGTGACCGGCGATGCCCAAATCGGCGTCGAACTCCTTTCCGAGAAGGGCCCGCCCCTGCTCGCCGACGGCCGCCGTAAAAATGAGCTTGTTGCGCACCCGGTCGAGCGTTAGCACGCTGCTACCCTCGGCCTGCATCACCTCCGCGGCGCTCTTGGCAATCTGATCCAGCACCACGTCGAGATCGAGCGTCGAGTTGATCGCCGCTGATGCTTCCGCCAAAGCCGTGAGCGACCCGGGCGTTAGGTTGGCCGAGGAGACGTCCATGTAATCGCATTAACTCTCGGGCGCCGTTATCAGCGAGCCAGCGCGCGGGCAGCGCCCGGACCAAGCAAGCGGCGCTCCCAACCAGCCTCCCACGGGTCGCGCCGCACGGCTTCGCCCTGACTATGGGAGGATCTCAACAACGTCGCCGATACGCATAACCGCGAACAGCTCCTCCACGTGCTCATCGGCGAGGGCGACGCAGCCTGCGGTCCAGTCCCGTCCCAGCCGACGCCCGTGAATGCCGATCCCACCACCCAGTGCGGTGCTCCAATCCGGACATCGACCGGCGTCGAGGGCGTTCAGAATGGCCGACGCCTCGCCGGCGGAAACCAAACCTCGCGCGAGTCCCAACGCCACCGCGGTTCGGTCAGGATAATTGATACCCAAAAATCGGTAGTACGGACTGTTGCGGTTCTTGGAAATCACCCGAAAACTCCCAACCGGCGTTCGGTTGTCGCCGCTACGAAGTTTTTGACCGGTCGGATTCGTCCCCAGATCAAGAGGATAGGTCCGCATCAAAGCCTCGCCATCGAACAGGTGCAAAAGTCGCTTGCCCTTCAACACGACAATCCGCGGAGAGGTGAGCCGGATTCTTCCATCGGGCGACGCAACGGCGGAGTCCGAGGGCTCGCTACCCGTCGCGGCAACGGCAGCCAGAATCGGTAGTCCCACCGCGAGCGTGATCAGAACCGCAGCGGTGATGAAGGCGCGTGCGGACCGCGGCGACTCAGCAGGTTCCGGCGACTGCGCCGTACCGTCCGCGTCAGCGGCAGCGACCGACCGCAACCCCGCCCACGGGGCCGATAGGGCTGATAATCGACTCAATAGGACTCGAAGCCGACGCATGGATCACAATCCTCGAACCGTGGGCACCAACGCGGCGTAAGCATACAATGAGGCAGTGGACGCGCCAACGGACGAGAAACTGCTTGCGGATTACCTGGCTGGTCAAACCGGCAGCTTCGAGTTGCTCGTTCGCCGACACGCCCAGGAGTTGCACACGTTCGTCCAAAGATTCACAGGGGACTCAGCCGCGGCGGAAGATGTCGTTCAGGAATCGTTCCTGCAGGTACATCACTCAGCCGATCGATTCGATCCGGCGCGACATTTTAAGCCCTGGCTGTTTACCATTGCGGCCAACAAGGCTCGCGATTATCTGCGGAAACGCAGCCGCCGGCGCGAGGTTCCGATCGACGCACCGATCGGCGGTGAGGACGACTCGGCAAGACCGTTTGTCGATCTACTGTCAGCCGACCAGGTCAAGCCGGACGAGGATTTGCAGATGGAAGAGCGGCGGCGCATTGTGAGGAGCGTCGTCGAGGAGATGCCGGCGAATCTGTGCGAGGTGCTGATCCTCGCGTACTTCCACCGATTTCCCTACAAGGAAATCAGCGAGATCATCGGCGTTCCTCTGGGTACGGTAAAGAGTCGGCTGCACGCGGCGGTCGTCTGGTTTGGTCAGCGCTATCGCGAAACCGCGGCGCAACACGTTGAGGACCAACAGTAACAGCGACGCGGAGATTGATGTGCGTGCCGCCGCGCAGCGCGTGATGACGGAGTAGAGTGGAAACGTATGGGAACCGAACCGAAAAACCATGAAGACCTCTTGCTCGACTGGCACTTGAACCGCCTCGACGAAGAGCAGCGCTTGTGGGTAGCAGCCGAGTTGGATCGTGACGAAACCTTTCGTACCAAAAGTGAACGACTACAGCGCGTGCTCGAACCGCTGGACGATTGGCGAGTAGCGCCCGGTTCTGCGCATCTGGCCGATAGCGTGCTCGCAGCCATTGAGAACACCAAGGAGGTGGCTCCCGTGATGGCGTCCGCTGCGCGCGGATGGACGATTCCCTGGCCCTTCCCTCGCATGCGCGGTTTCGCCGCGGTCGCCGCGTGTTTGCTCCTACTGCTCGGCGTGTTCGTGCCCGGCATATCCGAGTTGAAGCATCGATCACAACGGGCCATGTGCTCAAACAACCTGCGCTCGATTTTTACGGGCACCGCCGCCTATCAACATTCTTATGCGGGGTCGCTGCCGTTCGCCGGTAGCGTAGCCGGCGCTTCGTGGCTGCCCGGATGTCGTGACGCCACGTCGTACGCCTCCAACAGCCGACACCCCTTCCTGCTGGTGAAACTCAACCTTGGCCCAACGACAAAAGATTTCATCTGCGCGTCGGTACCCGAGGCGCAAGCCATGACCAATGCCGACGTCAAGTCGCTACGGGATTTTCGTGTGTCGCGGAACG
>JADFRO010000381.1 GCA_022561255.1 Planctomycetota bacterium
CAGGTGACACGCCAACATGGTTTCGCGCGCAGCACGACGCGGGTTACCGGACCCACGCTGCGCGCGTAAGTTCCAGTTCGGCTCCAGAAAGTCGGCGAACAAGCCATTCCATCGCGTAACGCCCGCGCCGCAGCCCCGTGAACCCCCCGGCGGTTGACGATTCTACCGCGTGCGCCCGTCGTGCGCGGTTGTAGCGAGAAAACTAAGTTTGCCGGTTCCCCTGCCGATGAACGGTACGTCGACGTTCGACCTCGGAGTCGGGATCAAGCCTGGTCCGTTTCGACATCGGTGAGAACTGAACATGGAACGGCATAAAACCGTCTTGACCACTGGCGAAGTTGCCAAGATTTGCAGCGTCGCTCCGCGCACGGTCTCCAAGTGGTTCGATGCCGGCCACCTTCGCGGATACCGCATCCCCGGCAGCAAGGACCGCCGCATCCCCGTCGACCAACTCATTCGGTTCATGCGAGCGCACGGCATCCCGCTCAACGGTCTCGATGGTGGTAAGCGCCGCGTGCTCGTACTCGACGCCGACGCCGCTTTGAGCGACGCGCTTCGGACGGCGTTGGAAAACGACGGAGGGTTCGAAGTTACAACGGTCGGATCGGCGCTTGAGGCAGGAGCGGCTGCCGTCGAGTTGAAACCGCACGTGATCGTTGTCGACGTCTCGCTTCCCGACGTCATTCCGCAGGCCATGGTGCGTTTCCAACGCTCGAACTGTGATCTTCAAACGACTTCCCTCATCGGCGTATCCACAAATCTTTCCAACGGCCAGGGCCAGGCGCTGCTGCAACAGGGCTTCGCCGGGTTCCTCAGCAAACCGTTCGAGACTGCCGCCCTCATCCGCGTGATCGAACAGACCGCCAACTTTACCCCAGCGCACACCGTGGGTTAACGCACCAACTCCGCAGCCGCGCAGCCACAGCAGCCAACGGTGAATCTGGTGAATCTATCGAACGGCACATCAAATCGTAAGCCTTGCCGATCGCGGTGAATGACGCTGACTCTTCGGGCCGTTTGAACGGGTGAAGTCAGTGCAAAGGCAGAACAGAAGTTGAATCGCATCCTACGCCCAAGAATCCCACTGGGCGATACAGGACTCGAATCACTGCGCTTGCACGCTTACGCCTTCGGACGGGCGATTTTATAGAACAATTTTACAGCCAATTTTTCACCGCACCAAGCGGGCACAATCAGGCCTGCTACAAGCGATCTTATTAGCTATCCGGGAGCCTCCGCATCGGCTCGGCTCGTCTGCTACTCCAATCACCACATCCCGTGCGGTGACTCCGGATGTCACCTGACCCGGTCATCGGAGCGTGTCACCATTGCCCAAACCGATCGAGTACCTCACGGCTGTCCAATCCGATTCGGCGATGGGTCGCCGTACTTGTACGTGGGCTGCTACCGGATAGCATTGGGTGTCGGTGCGTTCGTTTGATTCTGGCCCGGTCGATGCGGAAAAAGGGAGACCTATGGCATGAGCGTCGTTGGCAGAGTTGACGGACTTTGGCGGTATCCCGTCAAGAGCATGTGCGGCGAGGAGTTGGAGGAGGCATTCGTTGGATTCTCTGGGATCTATGGCGACCGCGTCTTCGCCTTCTTAAGTTCCGCCAGTTCCAAGGGATTTCCGTATTTGACTGCGCGCGAGCAGAAAGAGATGCTCCGGTATCGGCCGCGTTTCCGTGATGTAAAGAGTGCCGCACAGCCGGTTAATCTGACCGAAGCGATGAGCATCGAGCCGGGCGTTACCCCTCTCTACGCCGACCCGTCGGGCGTCGTCGTGGATGTCGAGACTCCGAAGGGAGACGTGCTGTCGATTGACGACCTGGCCCTGATCCGCATGCTCAGCGAGGGAATGGGGAGTGAGCACGAGCTGACGTTGCGTCGGTCGGAACGGGCAATGACGGATTGCCGTCCTATCTCGTTATTCGCGGTACAAACAGCACAGGCGCTAGGCAACGAACTCGGAGTAGCCGTGGATAAGCGGCGCTTCCGAGCGAATATCTATTTGGATCTCGAATCCGGAACCGGCTTTGCCGAGGACGGGTTCGTTGGTCAAGTCTTGCGCATCGGATCGAAGACGACGATTTCGATTCTAGAACGAGACCCGCGTTGTAAAATGATTACGTTGGATCCCGATACGGGAGCATCTACACCGCAGCTCCTTCGGGCGGTGGCACAAAGCCACGAGGGCAAGGCTGGCGTTTACGGTGCAGTCTTAGTCGAGGGAACTGTCCGGAACGGCGACGTCGTCGAACTGCTGAATTAGAGGCCAAGCGGCGAGCCAAACTAAGAGCGTGTTTAAAAAGGATGTAGAACGGTGTCGGGGCGTGTCGAAGGGGGAGGCAGGCGCGGTTCGGCGGAGCCGAACGGCGTTTGGAATTCAATGGCAGTGATCAGGAGGATCGAGTCATGGCACGGAAGCCGTACCCCAGTGATTTGACGAACGGGCAATGGAAGTTGATCGAGGATCTGATTCC
>JADFRO010000061.1 GCA_022561255.1 Planctomycetota bacterium
GCCTTTCCCGCCTCAACCTGCAGGCAGCGATTGATCGCATTGGGTGACGTGCCGATCATCAACCAGTCGCCGTGTACGCCGACTACCGGTTGAATGAACATGGCCATGGCGGGGTGCATGATCTGACGGAACCCTTCCGCTTCGACGGGTGCGGGCGTGAGCATCACCATTTGCCCACTGCCCTTGAGCTTTGCGGCTACGAAGTCGAGCGCGGCGTTGACTTTTTGAGAGGCGATCGCGTGATCCTTGACCCGGAACATGACGACACCATCGGAGCCGCCGAACGGCGTGACGACGGCTGCGGGCATTACTATGTGGATGTACTCGCCGCTCCACCAGGAGAAGAGGTCGCGTTTCAAATCAAATTCGACGGACGTTAGTTGGGCGTCGAACTTGGCGACGATTTCTACCCCTCCGGGAATCGACTCTTTGACGAATCCTCTCGCGAAGTTGTAGAGCCCTTCGACGTCGAGCATGGGCGACAGCGAAAAACCCGTCGCATCGGCCGGGATGAAGCGATCGAAGCGTTCAAACGGTTTTCGTTTGAGGAGTGTGGCCGCGAGGGGTAACTCATGTTTGCCGGGCTGAAGATGGAGGGCGGAGTGTGTATGTCGTCGAAGGCCCTTCGTGCCGACCGTCGTAATGCTGTAATCCAAAACGTCTATGTGCTTCACGAGCTTTCGTAGGATGTGCTCGGGCGATACCTCAGGCTCGGGCTGCTCTTCGGGTTTAGCTGTGCTGGCCAGTCGAGCGGCGTGGCGCAGCTGACGTCTATGCATGGCGTGAGCGTTTTCGGGCTTATCGAACGCCTTAAACATTCGTTCCAGGTCACGCACGAACAGCTTCATGTCGGCGTAGGTCAACGTGTCCCTCGGCGGTTCGACCGAATCCAAGGCCTTCTGGAACCGCTTGGATGATAAGATCGATTTCGTTCCGCCCTTTCCGCTGATCAATCGGACGGCGTCGTCGCGCGTCCGCGAACCGGTTGCAAGCCCGATCAGATCACCCTTGCGAAACAGTTCGAGGCTAAACCCAACCTTGCTAAGGCCGTGTCCCGCGAATCGAAGCGACCAGAGTTGGACACCGTCGTCGCTCGATTCGCTTATCCGAGCGCAGCCGCTCATTGCAGCGATTTCCCGGAGAATAGCGGTGACGCCTGCGAAGTTTTTCTCTCCACTGCCCGGTGCTCCGCGGGCCAGAAGGAGAAAAGCGCCGCCGAGTTGGGAGTGCGATATGCGCTCTGCGAACAAGAACTCGCGCTTAATTAAGTCACCCCAGCGGACCTGACGAATTAGCTTCGTCGCCCGGTCGATCGACCCCTCCACGTCCGTGCGGTTTTCCTCGCCGATAAGCGAAAGAACCAGGGACGTTACGTCGCGGTCGATCCCGCTATCAGCGACCGCGGTGAATATTTCTGCCCACCTGTCTTGAATCCACTCGCGCTCGGGGTTCTCGACATGGTGGACCAGGAACCAGACGTCTTCGGGCACGTAACGCCCGAGTGTAAAACTGTCGGGTAAGTCACCAGCCAGGGCGGGAAGGGGCGTAACACCGCAGCACAGCAATGCGGCCGTGCAGGCGACTGAGAGCCGCCCCCCACAGGCCAGTCGCCCTCGGCAGGAGTTCGGAGAGAAAGATAGGGAACTGTGGTTCATCAGGTGCTCGCTCCTAGACTAAAAAACTGCCCGGCCGATAAGTGAGTGTCGCCCTCCGCAGGAGTGTCGTCCTCCGCAGGAGCTTCGCTCTCCGCAGGAGCGTCCTAGCAGTACTTTCGCAGGACGTACGTCAGCAAGAGGCCTTCACCACGTTGGCCATCCTGTATCAGGATAGTTGCCATCTCGACAAGTGACCAGCAATCCTCTGTCGGGAGTTGTGGCTTCTTGTGGCGGTGGGGTATGAAGGGGCGTGAGGGCTCGCGCGGACGTCAGGAAACACTGCCCGCCGCACGAGAGTCGCCATACCGCGAGAGCGAGTTGTGGCGATCTGCGTGGTGGTGTTACTATGGGGCCAGCGATGGTGATCCCCCCGATCGCCTCTGACGAGCGTATAAAACGCCTGAAGCAGCGAATCGCGGAGTGCGGTAACACCCTGGTTCATGTCTCCGGCGTCTGGGGATCGTCTGCGCCCATGCTGGCCGCGATGCTCGCATCGGGATCACGCAGGACGTTCCTCTACGTTACCGCTCATCTGGAAGGTGCCGATAACGCGCGCGATGATTTGGAACTCTTTCTAGGCCGGCCGTGTGAATTGTTTCCCGCCTGGGAGTCGCTTCCCGGTGAGGGTGTCGCCAGCGCGGAGATCGAGGCCGAGCGACTCGCTTTGTGCAGCAGGTTACGCGGGCGGTCCAACCAGATCGCGAACCGGCCCGGTAGCGGCGGTGACGCTTCGCAGGAGCTTCGCCCTCCGCAGGAGAGTTGCTCTCCGCAGGAGCTTGTGGTCGTTACGCCGATTCAGGCGTTGATGCAGCCGGTTCCCACTCCCGAAGCCCTTGAGCGCAACACCCTACGGTTGACGACCAACCCGAGTTCTCGCTCAGCTCGACGCATCTCGCCGGACGACGTTCTCGAGTGGGCGATTGCCCGAGGGTTTGAACGCCTCGATCTCGTCGAGTCGCCCGGCGACGTGGCGCGGCGCGGTGAGATTGTCGATCTCTTCGCTCCCGGCGAGACGGCACCCTATCGTTTCCAGTTCGACGGGGATGAAATCGAATCCATCCGGCGTTTTGACGTGAGCACACAGCGGTCGATCGAAACGCTCGAGGTTGTTGCGGTCTGCGGCATCTCGAAGATGGGCGGTTCGAGCCCGCGCGAGTCGACCGACTTCCTCTCCTACGTGCCCCAAGATACGTTGATCGTTCTCGATCGCCCACTGGAAATTCAAGAGATGGGCGAAACGTTTCGTACGCGGCTCGGTGAGACGCGCCGACTCTTGGAAGTCTCCGCTGTGCTGAGTCGGTTTGCGGATCGACCACAACTGTTTCTCTCGCGCTTCGCCGGACCCGTCGTCGACGGTGAGGACCACTTTGAGTTCGACGTCGGCTCGCTCACACGGTTCGAGGGCAGCGCCAACGATGCCGTAGGGGAGCTCGTCGCCCTCGCAGCCGGTCACGAGGTCTACGTTTTATGCGACAACGACGGCGAGCGGCAGCGTCTCGGCGAAATGCTCGCCGAGCAGGCAGGGCAAGTCGTCGAGTCGATTCACCTCGAGGTTGGAGTGATGCACCGCGGTTTTGTATGGTCGCGCACGAAGACGGCCGTCGTCGCACATCACGAGATCTTTCACCGTCATCGCCAACGGCGGCGTATCCGCCGTGTCGAGGCGGGCCGACCGATCGACTCATGGACCGATCTCAAACCCGGTGAGCATGTTGTCCACGTTGTTCACGGGATCGCGCTCTACCGCGGTCTGCACGTGATGCAAAAGGGCGAGTCGGTTGGCGAGGGGGCAACCTGTCAGGAGGAGGAGTTTCTTACTCTGGAGTTCGCCGACGGTGCTGTCGTACACGCCCCCTGCTCGCAGATCGATCTGGTGCAGAAGTACATCGGAGCCGGCGGACGCAAGCCGCAGCTTTCGACGCTCGGGGGAAAGCGGTGGAACAAGACCAAGCAAAAGGTCGCCGAGAGCGTTTCGGAGTTGGCCGAAGCGTTGCTGCGCGTGCAAGCCGTTCGCGCTCAGGCAGAGGGAACGGCGTATCCCCCCGACACCGAATGGCAGCGGGAGTTCGAGGCGTCATTTCTGTACGAAGAGACCGAGGATCAGCTTCTGGTTGCAGCCGAGATTCGTGAAGATTTGTGTCGGGGCAGGCCTATGGACCGCCTGGTTTGTGGGGACGTGGGTTACGGCAAGACGGAGCTCGCCATGCGATCGGCGTTCAAGGTCATCGAGTTCGGTCGCCAGGTCGCGCTCCTCGTTCCCACAACGGTCTTGGCCGAGCAGCACTACGAAACGTTCCGTGAACGCATGGCCGACTATCCGTTCTCGATCGGATGTCTGTCACGGTTTCGCAGTCCGTCCGAGCAGAAGATCCTCGTCGAACAGGTCAAACGTGGGCAGGTCGACATCGTCATTGGCACCCATCGGCTGCTGAGCAAGGACATCGCCTTCGCAAGCCTGGGCCTGGTGATCATCGACGAGGAGCAGCGCTTTGGTGTCGAGCACAAAGAGCGTCTGCGTGCGATGCGCGAGACGGTTGACGTTCTGACCCTGACAGCCACGCCGATCCCGCGTACGCTGCACCTGTCGCTTCTGGGCGTTCGTGACATCAGCTCACTTCAGACGCCGCCCGTCGATCGCCGGTCGATCGCCACGCAGGTGCGACCGTTCGATCGCTCGCTGATCCGCGACGCCGTGCTCCGCGAGATGAATCGTGACGGGCAGGTGTACTTCATTCACAACCTCGTGCAATCGATCGCAGCCATGGCGGACACGATCCGCAGCATCGTTCCGGAAGCACGGGTCGTCTTCGCGCACGGTCAGATGAAAGATGGTGAACTGGAAGGCGTGATGCGTTGTTTTCATCGCCGAGAGGCGGACGTTTTGGTCGCAACGACGATCATCGAGAGCGGCATCGACATTCCGACGGTCAACACAATTTTCATCAACCGGGCGGAGCGGTTCGGTCTCGCCGATCTGCACCAGCTACGCGGGCGCGTCGGGCGGTCGAGTCATCGGGCGTACTGTTACTTGTTGCTTTCACCCGATCGTCCGCCGACCGGTAAGGCGGCCAAACGCCTCAAGACGATCGAGGAGTTCAGCGAGTTGGGCGCCGGGTTCCGCATCGCCATGCGTGATCTGGAGATTCGCGGAGCGGGGAATCTTCTGGGGCGCGAACAGAGCGGACACATCGCCGCCGTCGGCTACGAAATGTACTGCCGTCTGGTGGAGCAGACCGTTCGTCGACTGAAAAACGAACCCGATCCGAGTCCCAGGCCGGTGCAGATCGATCTGGACGTTGCAGCCCACGTCCCGACGCATTACGCTTCGTCGGAGCGGGCCCGCATGGAGATTTACCGGCGCGTCGTTGCCTGCCGTACGCGCGAAGACCTTGAGCAGGTAGAGAAGGATTTAATAGACGCTTTCGGTCCGCTTCCGCAGCCGTTGCAGCGGATGCTTGATCTCGCGGAGTTGCGTGTGCTGGCTCGCGCGTTTGGTATCCTGTCGATCAGCCTGAGGCCGCCCGACGTCATCTTCGTCGTCGAGAAGCTGCCCGCGGCGGAGGCGCTGTTCAAAGACGCACCGGGAAGCGTTCGACTCCCGGATGATCACACGGTTCATCTTCGTCTTGCGCCGTCGTACTTGGAGCCGACGACACTCGTGGCCCTCTTGCGGCGAATGATGCTCCGAGCGTCGCCCGCCGGCGGGGCGTCGTCCAACGTAGAGGTGTTACAAGAATCATGACGCGTTTGCTTTTGTTCACAGCCACCGCTGGTTTGCTCGCGACGCCGTCATGTTCGGGTCCGATGGCGAGCTACGATTCCGTCGCGACGCCTAAGATCAAGAAGTCGCACACGGCCTCCGCGGCCGCGTCGTCGAACACCCACGATGGGCAGGGGACGGTCGAGCAGATCACGGTAAAGGGGGAAACGCTCAAGGCTGCAGACGTATGGCGACAGGATCGTCGCGAGCTTCTGGAGAGAGCTACCGTTGCAACGCCCGCGGAGTTTTCGCGGTTCGTCGCGGAGCGATCCGGTACGTTGATCGCTGAAAAAGTCAACGAGATGCTGCTGTATCAGGAGGCATCACGCCGGCTTGTGCCCGAGGTGGCTGAGAACGTCGACCGCTTTTTGACCGCGGAGATTCGCAAGGTCGTCACCGAAAAGTTCGACGGTATTCAGAGGCGATACGAGAAACATCTGGAAACCGAGGGTAGAACTCTGGATGACGTCCGTGAAGCACTCCGTCGCCAGTATATGATCGAGGCGTATCTAACGTCGGACATCCGGCCCAAGGTCGGGGAGCCGACGCGCGTCAGGCTCTGGGAGGAGTACGAGGCGGTTGTCGAGGCACGCAGGCGCGCGGTCCGCCGGAGCATGTCGCTGATTGACGTTCGCTTTGCGGAGTTTCTTGCCGAGGGCAACTTGGCGCCCACGCGAGACGAGCTCAACGCAGCGCGAAAGAAAGCCGGGGCACAAATCGAGGCTGCACGTTCGGCGCAGCTCGGCGGGACCGTGTTCGCCGAGACGGCGCGGCGGTACTCTCATGGGCTCCACGCCGCTGAGGGAGGCGCGTGGGGTTGGGTCGACGCCCAGAGCGTTCGAGAGCGCTTCATCCCAGCGCTTCAGGCGCTGGAGGGTTTGCAAAGCGGGGAGGTCAGCGAGATCGTGACGGGCCCCGACGCCTTCTTCCTGGTTCGATGTGATCAGTTTGAATCCGGCGAGACGCCCGATTTCCAATCGCTTCAACCGGAGTTGATCGAGCGATATGCGGAATCCCAAGAGAACCGGTTGCTCGTGGAACTGCTTGGTGCTTTACAGGAGGACGTCAGACTCGAACCGGTGTTGCTCGATAGATTTCACAGCGCGGTCGTGGCGGATGCCCTCACGTTCGCCGAGCGTTCCCGTCACTAGGCCGACTGCCACCACCGTTGCACCAGCGCTGCGGCGCGTTCGCCTATCGGGTTAACCCTGTCACGGCACTGCGTTCTTTCCTTCCCGTCAATCGCTGATAGCCTCAAGAATCAATTGGTCCTGTTCCGATAGTCCCGGCGTTGTTGTTCCTTTCCGGTACGTCAGCGCTAGGGCTGGGTTGAGCGTGCCGAGGTCGGTTTGGTTCGTTTCTGAAAGGGCAGAACTTATGTACCGGAATTCATTTCGGAGTTGGCGCGGTTACGTCGCGCTTCTCACGATCGTATTCGCATCGGCGCAAATGAGTTGGGCTGAGGACGGGCGTCTCGATCTTTCGCTCCGACCCGCTATCAAAGCGAACTCGGTCGACGCGAACTTCGGGCTCAAACAACCGGGCGGCACGGGCGGGGGGGTATCAGCCCGACAGCACCCGCAGTGGGTGAAAGACTTCGAAGCCAAAATGTGGCCGGGTTTTCTGACCGGGCTCGACGGCTATGAAGATTTCGTCATGCCCGTGGGAAACTTCATTTACTTTGAAGATCCGTTCATCACGACCGACGTGCGCCTCATCTACGTGCATCACACAATACCCAACCGCTCCGTGTTGCGCGGCGGTCAAGTACAAGCCGTAGCAGCCCAGATTCGCATCGCCCTGACCGAAAAGCTGGCCTTGATCGCCACCAAGGACGGCTATAGTTGGGTCGATTCCCACATCACCGCAGCCGGCGACGGCTGGAACGATCTGGCGATCGGGCTCAAATACGTATTGCACAGCGACCCCCAGGAACAGTTTCTCGTCAGCGGTGGGATGCGCTGGGAATGGAACAACGGTTCGACCGACGCGTGGCAGGGCGGTGACAGTCAGGAACTCAGCCCCTTCATCGCCGTAGCGAAGGGTTGGGGGAAGTGGCACTTCCTCGGTAACGTCACCGGTCGCATTCCGACCAACCATCACGATGCGAACTACAGCCTGCTCTGGAGTTTGCACTTGGACTACAAAATGACAGAGACGTTTCGGCCGCTCGTAGAGCTGCATGGCACGCACTGGCTGAGCAATGCCGATCGTCTTCCTTTCAGTGAAGATTATCTCGACATCGGAAGCCTCGGCGCCGCTGACGCTCGCGGGCGTGACCTGTTTGTGCTCGGGCTCGGATTTCGGTGGCAGGCGAGAGATAACGTGAACGTCGGCATGATCTATCAGTTCCCGCTCGAATCGGCTGCTGAGCACTTGTATGAGCAGCGCATCACGTTCAACACGGTGGTGAGCTTCTAATGGGTTGAGGCGGGCTTGTATTGTTTGAATCAAAAGCGACGCGGCGGCTTTACGTTGGCCGCGGATCGGAGAGTAACAGGGATGAAAACACGTACTTTTAGAGTTCTTGCGATGGTATGCAGCGGGGCGATTCTCGGCATCCTTCCCGGCTGCGTTGAGCTGTTTCTACTCAACATCGCTACACCGTTTCTGCTGAATCAGTAGGTCGCGCAGCAGCGGCGGCGTGCGACCAAACCATCGTAGCTTGGCATGAACCAACGTCGCCTCAAGGGCGACCGGGAGACAACGGACGTGAAACGACGAATGACTAGATGGGTGGTTATGGTGGGCAGCGGCGCTGTGGTTCTACAATTCGGCGGTTGCCTTTCGGATGTTCTGGCCGATGTCTTTTTCATCGTAGGCCCGTTCCTTCTGTGATCGTGGTCGCTCCTACGCAGTGCCTACGCGCTACCCTTTCTCCAGGATGGCTGCGGACAGGTTGGCGCTGATGCTCGCGCTTGTCGGGTCGAGTGAAAACGCCTTGGTAAAGTCCTTGATCGCGTCGTCGAGTTTGCCGAGCGTTTTGTTTTGTTGTCCGCGAAGGTCATAGGCCTTGGCCAAGTCCGCCGCGTACGTTCCATCGGGGCGGTAGGTGTTGTAAGCCTGTTCGAGGAAGCTGATCGCCCGGTCGTAGTCGGCCGTGGCTATGGCGGCGAGGCCCAATGAGCGGGCCAGCTCGCCAACCTTCCGCTTTGCAATCGATGAGCTTGGGTCCAGACGTAGCGCCTTGGTGTAGTTGGTAAGGGCCTGCGAATCACCCCCATCGTTCTTGAAATGATCGCCGACGCGAATGTAGAGTGCGGCGAGGGTTCGCTGGAAGTTGGCGTCGTCCGGCGGGCGGAAGGATGCCTTTCGTAGTTCCACCAGAGCCTTGTTGAATTGTTGTGCCGCAACCGCACGGCCTGCGCGGTGTCCGGCGACGCGTGCCGAAGCTGCCGCAAGACCTCGATGTCCGGGATCAATGGCAGCGGCGGCCGTGAGGTCCGACGTCGCGAGCAAGACGTTCCCCGATCGGACCTTGGATTCGGCTCGGCTCACGTAGGCGTCGGCTAATGAGGAGATGAACGCGTTGTTGTAGGGGGCGAGGGTTCGTGCGTTTTCCAGCTCCCGTATAGCCTCATCGTTTCGGCCCGCCTTCTGGAGCGCCCTGCCAAGCAGGTTGTGGACCGCTGCCGCCTGTGGGTGGCTCCTCGCGAGTCGCTGAGCACGTTCGAGCACATCACTGATCTTTCTATCGTCCGCGGTTCGGAGTGCTTCTTGCAATGCGTCCAGAAGCGCTGAAGCCTGCCCGCCCGTCTCGAAACCATCGGCGAGTGCCAGGTACGCGTCCGTATTGTCCGGGCTTCGGTCCGTAAGGTGCAATAGAAGGCGCAGGGCTGCCGTTCGCTGTGAGGGGTTCTTCAGCTGTATCCGGGCTGTGGCGACCACTTCGGCGTCGCTGCCCTGCAACGTCCGGGCGTTGGACAGCTCGCCTCGAAGAAGCGAGCTGCTCGGCGCAAGGGCGGAGGCATGGGCGAAAGCACGCTCCGCCTGTGCGTAGTTTTGCTCGGCTATGTATGACTGTCCGACGACATGGAGGGCGGCTACGTCGTCGCTGTTCGCTTCGAGCAAGGCCTTCGCTTCCGCGCGACCGCCGGCTGGATCACCCTTGTTGATCCGATCCGTCGCCGAGTTTAGCGTGGCGGAACGCTGCTGAGCTGCCAGGGATTCCGCTTGTGCGTTTCCGCTGGCGTAGAGCCCGTTCTGGGCTGCCAAAAGGTTGCCGAGCGAGCCGTAAAGACCCCCCACGTCGACCGAAGTTCCGCCGCCGAGGATGTAGCTAGGGTCGGCCGTTTTGCCCGAGCGTCTCCTCGAACGTCCGGTAACGGCTAGCGATTCAGAGACGCTCGTCAACAGCGATGAGGCGACGGAAATGCCCACTGAGGATACAGCCGTAATCGCCAACGATCCTACTCCGCAACGAGATCATTGCCCGCAGAAGCGTACGATTCTATTAGCGCAAGACGGTTGACGGGTTATCGGATGTCAGGCGCGATGCTCGTTGGCTGCGTCAGGCCGAGGGAAGCTTGAAAGGTGTGGGGATAGAGCGAAGTTAGGAACCGGCGGTCGCGTGGATGGCTTTATCGGCAATGTCGCGTCGACAGAAGGCGTTGTCGAACTTAATCACATCGACGGCTTGATACGCTCGGGCTTTCGCGTCCGCGAGATCAAAGCCCAGCGCGGTTACACCGAGAACTCGTCCGCCAGTAGATAGCACGCGGTTGTTTCCCAAACGCGTTCCCGCGTGGTAGACGTGAACGTCATCCATGTTTGCGGCAACGTCCAGACCTTCGATGGTTTTATGTCGCTCGTACGCGCCGGGATAACCCTTTGAAGCCATGACCACACAGACGGAGGGCTTCGCTGTCGATCGAACGTCGGCGTCGGCGAGTTTTCCGTCAACGACCGCTTCGAGCAGATCGAAAAGGTCGGATTCCAGACGGGACAGGATAACCTGTGTTTCTGGATCACCGAATCGGCAGTTGAATTCGAGAACCTTTGGTCCTCCGGGTGTCAGCATCAATCCGACGTACAACACGCCGCTGTAGTCCACACCGTCGTTGCGGAGGGCGTCGACAATCGGGACGAGAACGTTCTCATCAACGTAGGACAAGAGTTCCTCCGTCGCGATCGGAGCGGGACTGTAGGCGCCCATTCCACCTGTGTTGGGTCCGGTGTCGCCCTCGCCAACGGCCTTGTGATCCTGAGCGGTTTCCAAGACGTAGATCGTTTGGCCATCGATCAGCGCATGGACGGATAGCTCCTGGCCCTTAAGGATTTCCTCAACGATGACGGTTTGACCCGCTTCACCGAACTGTTGGTCCACCATGATCCGTTCGAGCACGAGCAACGCCTCCGCCGGGTCATCGCATACGGTCACGCCCTTGCCCGCGGCGAGCCCTGACGCCTTGACGACAACGCCCGTGTCGCGCGTGGCGACGTAGGCTCTGGCTTGATCGTAATGCTCGAAGATGCGAGCCTCTGCCGTGGGCACGTGGGCGTGCTTCATCAGGCGTTTGGCGTAGGCTTTGTCCCCTTCGATCCGCGCTCCGGCGGCTGTCGGTCCGAAGATACGCAGGCCGGCATCGCGGAAACGATCGACGATGCCCGCGCAGAGCGGCGCCTCCGGGCCGACGATGGTGAGATCGACGGCTCGCTCCTTCGCCAGTGCGATCAAGGCCTCGTGATCGTCGACCGGAATTGAGATATTCTCCGCGACTTGTGCGGTCCCGGCGTTGCCCGGAGCGCAAAGCACCGCGTCGACCCGCTTGGACCGTGCGAGTGCAGCCACCAGGGCATGCTCTCGGCCGCCGCCTCCTATTACCAGCACCCTCATGGATGGCATCGTCGTGATGGTCGGCGAAAAGTCAAAGCGGGCAAGGTGGGTCGCCCATCGATTGGGGGCGTAGCCTCGTGTTGGACTTCGCACTCGTGTGAATCCGATCGGCGTCACACCGAACGGGATCCGAGGCGACCGCTTCGAGGGGCTGGAGTGATACGAGCGTTTCGACGGGACGCATCATCGTGGGAACGCGGCGTCCGGGCGGCGATGATTCCGGTCGGAGCCGCCGCGTATCGAGTTGACAGGCGAAAGGCCGGTGACTACCCTCCCCGA
>JADFRO010000062.1 GCA_022561255.1 Planctomycetota bacterium
CGAGTTATTGGGGTGGTGGTTGTGGTTGTTGTGGGCGCGTTCGTGGGATCGACGCTCGGTGGTGGCTCAAAGAAGCCCGCTGGGGATCGTTCCGGCAGAGCGGTGCGATCCAAGGCGCCTGCGGCTGGTGCCGCCCGCCGGATCGTTGGTGACGTAGTGGCTGTGACGCGCAACCGCGCGACCGCAGCGGCTGTCTCACGCAAGCGCGCAAGACCTACGTCCAAGGCGAATCGCAAGAACGCCGGCTCGGCGAAGAAGTTGGTTGAGCGCGGCGCAATCGACGACGCGGAGCCGCTGGGATCCGTAGCGGGTGTAGCCAACGACGCCTGCGCCGGCGCGGAACCCATTTCCGGAGAATTGCCCTTCGCCTTTGACACAGCCGCAGCCACGACCGACGGACCTCCTCACGAAGCCTGCGATTTTTTCGGACAAACACAGATCGACAACGACGAATGGTTTTGTTGGACGGCGCCTGAGCAGGCGTGCGGCGGTGAGTTCGTCGTTTCGACTTGCTCGGGAACAAATGTGGATACGAAGATCGCCGTTTATGACGGGTGCAGTTGTCCGCCGGGTGACGCGAATCTGCTCGCTTGCTCGGACGACGATTGCGGTTTTCAGACGCATCTTCCGTTCGTAGCCGCTCCGGGTCAGAACTACTTGATTCGCATCGGCAATTTTCCCGGCGAGCTCGGCGGACTGGGAACCTTTACCGTGACCTGCCGCGATCCTCAACCGTGCGACGAACTGTCTTCGAACTGCCAAGGACGTACCCAGCTGAATGCATTGAACAGCAACGGATCGACCTTTCGCGTTGCCGATGACTTCACGCCGGCAACGACGGGATCGATTTCGAGCGTTTGTTGGTGGGGAACATACGTAGACGACACTTTTCCTGAGCTCACCTGTCAGGGCGTCGCGCCGGATTCTTTTGAGCTTCGGTATTTCGACAGCGTGGATGGCCAGCCGGGTTCGCTGATCGCATCGTTTTCGCAAGAAGCGGGCACGCTGACCGTCGAGGGACCGGCGGCGACGGGGCTGCTGATCGCTGAATCGCTGCCGGAGTTTGAATTCACCGGTACGCACGACCCCGTCGCGGTTGCTGCGGGCCAGTGCTATTGGGTCGAGGTGACCAACCCCATAGACGGATGTTCGTGGTTCTGGGAGGTCGCGGCGCTGAACAACGAGCGCGCGTTCCAGGACGGTCTGACGGAACCGCCCAACGGTTATGAGCCTGACGAGGCGGTCCTGCAAGATCTTGCGTTTTGCCTGGATGTCCCCTTGGGCGATCCGAACGTTTGTCTACCGCCTCCGCCGGATAACGACGATTGCGTAGACGCCGCTCTCGTGAACACGATTGGCGACATCTTCTTCGACAACGCGGGTGCGACGATGGACGGTCCCGCTCACGCCGCGTGTCTGGCCGAGGGACAGACGCAGTTGGATCACGATCTGTGGTATTGTTGGACGGCCCCATGCACGGGTGATGTGTTCGTTAGAACGTGTGAAACGTCGGACGTCGATACGAAGATCGCGGTCTACGACGGTTGCGCATGCCCGCCGACGGATGAGCTCTTGCTTACCTGCAACGACGACCTGTGCGGACCGGGTCTGGGTCTGCAGTCGATGGTGGTGTTCAGCGCGACCGAGGGCGACGACTACATGATTCGAGCCGGAACGTTCCCCGGTATGGCGGGTGGCGTCGGGCGATTGAGCATCACGTGCGGTCCGCCGGAGCACGCGGCGTGTCCCGGAACGGAGTCCTGCTGCCAGGCGGTAGACGGTCCGGCTTGCGCCGATGAGACCTGCTGTGAGAGTGTATGTGCTTGCGATCCGTTCTGCTGCGACGTTGTATGGGACGAATCATGCGCTACGACGGGATTCCTGGATTCCGGTTGTGGAGCGTCCCTGCTGTGCAACTGCGCCGCCGTGTGTGGCGATGTCGATGCGGGAGATTGTTGCGAGGCGAACGGATCGCCGGCCTGTGCTGATGAGGTCTGCTGCAACGAGGTTTGCTCCATCGATTCGTTCTGCTGCGACGTCGAATGGGACGACTTTTGCGCAACGACCGGTTCGGTTCCCGGCGGCGGCGCTGAGGTTGCCTGCGGTGATTTGTGCTTGCCGAACTGTCCAGCCGCGATGCTCGATTGGATGGATCCGCTGGATGGCACGGTGGACGCCCGCTGGCCACATGACGTGGATAATGTTTTCACGCTCCGCGGGATCGATACGATCGTCGTGGGTGGACCGCTTGGCGCTGATCCGGAATGTTGGACGCTGTGTGAAACTTCGTCGAAGGAGGTGGCCAACGAGATCGTCAGCGTTGTAGAGAACGCGGGCACCTACACGATCACGCTGAGTCGGCCCATTACGCCCGACGCCGTTACGACGATCACCTATACGGACGGCATGGGTGTGGCTACGACGGCCGAGTTCATCTCTCACTCAGGAAACGCCAACGGTGACGGGATCGCGAATGCGGACGACGTAATCGATCTCGGCGAAGCGTTTGCGGGTTTGATCTCGCTTCCGTGGGATCTGTTTAGTGCAGACATCGATAGCAGCGGTGCGTTTACGCCGCTGGACATCTTGTTCATCGTAGACGTGTTCAACGGCGTGCTCGACCTTTCTGGGCCTCGGATTAACACGCCGATTCCGACCGCCGATCCGACGTGTCCCTAAGAACGTGTGTGGGAAGCCTTTTCCGAGCCGCTCCTGCGGAGGGCGAAGCTCCCGTAAGGAAGCGGTCTGATCTCGCCCGCAGAAAACCGCTCCCTGACGGTCGCGGCTCGGTTCAACCTGACGCCTTCTCACACACATTCTAAGAGCGTGCATGAAAAGCAGCGCAAGAACCTGAACGGGGAGTTGAAGCTTGTGGGGAGGGCGAAGCTCCTGCTGAGCCCCAGTCCAGACACCGTTCGCGGCTCAGCGGGAGCCTCGCCCTCCCTTTTTCGATATGCCCGAAAGAGCTACGACGTAGCCGCGACAGGCTCGGCGATGAGCGATCCGATGTAGTTTTCCGTTTCTTCGACGCGCGATTCTCCGAATCGAACCAGCCGAGCGCTGTTGAAGATGACGACGGCCGTCGCGACCGTATGCGCGACGGCAGCGGTGATCGGGGTGAGAGGCCCCCAAATCGCCAGCGTCATCGTAATCACAATAAATGCTACACCGAAGATGATGTTCTGCGAGACGACGCGCATCGTCCCGCGCGAAAGGCGGATCAGGAACGGCAGACGACTAAGGTCGTTGTTCATCAGGGCGATCGAGGCCGAGTTAATGGCGACGTCGCTACCGGCGGCGCCCATGGCGATGCCCAGGTCACTGGCTGCGAGCATCGGCGCGTCGTTGACGCCATCCCCCACGACGGCCACGCGATGGCCCCGACGTCGCAGGTCATGCACGAGCTTGAGCTTCTCCTCCGGCAGAACCTCCGCTTGAACTTCGGTGCAACCCATCTCGGCGCCGACGCGTCGGGCGACGGACCACTTATCTCCGGTGACCATCGATAAGTGGTGGATGTTGAGACTGCGAAGTTCGTCGATGGCTGCGCGTGCTTCGGGCCGTGTGCGGTCTTCCAGTCCGATCCAGCCGAGGCACTTCGTACCTCGGGCGACGTAGAGCATGCTCACGCCTTCGGGCTCGGCGTAGTCGGGGTTTTTCGTGATGCTCATGTCGACGCCCTGATCACCGAGCCAAGCGCTGCGTCCGACGAGAATTCGCTCGCCACCGAGCGTGGCGGACACGCCTCGTCCAGGAGTCTCGCGGAAGTTTTCCGGTGTTGTGAGATCGATTTTGGCCTTCCGGGCGACGTTGACCATGGCGATGGCAGCGGGGTGTTTACTCATCTGCTCTGTCGAAGCTGCCGCCCAGAGCACGTCCGCCCCGTCCACGCCGGGCGCCGGTTTCATCTGCGTTACCCAGAGCTCGCCGGTGGTGAGTGTTCCGGTCTTATCGAAAATAACCGCCGTGAGGGTGCGTGCGTATTCGAGTTGAACCACGTTCTTGATAAGGATACCCAGGCGGGCGGCGCAGCTCAGTGCGGCTACCATAGCGGTCGGCGTTGCGAGGACCAAGGCACACGGACACGCGATGATGAGCATCGTGATCGCCTTGTGGATCCCGACGTCTTTGTCCTCCGAGAAGAACCAGACGACGGCGGCCAACATGCAGATCGTCGGCGTGTACCAACCGGCGTAGCGGTCGATCAGTCGCATCAGCGGGATGCGCGTTTTTTCCGCGTCGAGAATGAGTTGCTGGACACGCCCCAGCGTTGTCTCCTGCCCCGCCTTGGTCACACGAATGTCGAGAACGCCGGTGAGGTTGTTCGTGCCGGAAAACACTTCCGCGCCAATCGTTTTGTCGACCGGCAACGACTCCCCGGTGATGTTGGCCTGGTTGACCGTCGACTCGCCGCTGATGACCTCGCCGTCCGCGGGGATGTTGTCTCCCGGGCGTACCCGAACAACCTCGCCGGTCTGAAGCTGCTTGGCCAACACGTCGACCTCGGTTCCGTCGGGAAGCACGCGCTGAGCTTTGTCCGGCGTGAGACGAAGCAACGACTCGATGGACGCGCGTGCACCCAGGGCCGTTCGCGTTTCGATCAGGTTCGAGATAATCATGAAGAACGCGATGATCCCGGCCTCTTGATACTCACCCAAGGCGATGGCTGCGACGACGGCGAGCGCTACGAGTTCGTCCATGTGCATGTGCCCGTGCCGAAGGCACTTAACAGCGTGCCAAACCAACGGTGCACCGAGCAGCACGGCGCCGAGCAGGGCGATCACGGCTGAGTACGGCGTTGACGCTCGACCGCCGGCGATGACAACGGGGTCGTACTGAAACAGCGTTCTTGCGACGATCGGAAAATCGACGACGAACGAGCTGACCACGAGCATTCCGCCCATCAGCGTAGCAATGAGCAGGCCGCTCGCCTTGACGGTCTCGGCCTCGATTTCTTTCATGTGGGCATCTGCCATCCGACGCTCTGCTCCTCGGGGATTTTGAAGAACGGCCACACCGCTTCCGGTGCCGCGTATTCTACAACGAATCAAGTGCGGATACTACGCGGGTGGGGGCTGCGTGGTTCGAGGGTACTTGGAACCGCGTCACGCGTCATTCGGTGAATGGGGGGACAGTGCCGTGACCGCGAGGGAGCGGCCGGCCTTCCTCGGTTGATCTCCGATCGTCCGCTCTCTTGCGGTCGTGGTTTGGAACAGCCGTCAATCGATGCGGGACAGTACTACGGTGCCCCGCGGTTGGCCCCGAAGTTGTTCCCGTAGATGATATAAACATCTCCCGCATCGGTACGCCGCCCCGCTGCGGGGTCGTCTCCGGGGGCGTTGGGCCCTTGCGGGAAGCTCAAGTCGATGAAGTCAGCCCGGGGGTTGCCGATTCCGATGTCGTCGAACCCGTCGTTGTTGATGTCTCCGATGAGCGCAACGGTCGTGGGAGCAGCCTCGTTCGGACGGCCCGTCACGAACGGACTTAAGAAAACGACGCCCGGAAGCGAGTCCGAGCCGACGCCGAAGGTTGGGTCGGACAGATTCCAACCCGCCGGCGGCATGTCTCGTTGCAGGTGCGTACCGCCGAAGATGAGATAGACGACGCCGCGGCGATCCCGTCCGGCCGAGTCCTGACGCGTCTCGCCCGGAACCGCGATCAGGATGTCGCCGAATCCGTCCTGATTGAAATCCCCAGCGGAACTGACGTCAACGCCCGCGCGATCGCCGGCGCTACCGCCGTAAAACACCGCACCCGGCAGGTCGCTGGTCCCGATCTGTGCGATGGTGCGATCGCCGTCCCTGAATCGCCCGCCGAAAATGATGCCCACGAATCCGTTGTCCACAAGCGTGGCGCAGCAAGCGTTCTCGTCCGTGCCGTTTACGCAGTCGTCGGCGGGTTCGCACGTGTCGGAAAGGCAGCAAAACACGCAGCGGTCGTCGTCGTCGATGTCACCGTCCATGTCGTAGTCGAACGCGGAGCACGCGTCGGACGCAAACACTTCATCGCCAAACACGTTCTCGCAATCGTTGAACGAACCGGCCACGAAGTCGTTCTGGTCGACCGTGCCGTTACCGTTGAAGTCCACCCCACACGTTGACCGTGTCACGCCTGCAAAGTCGGTTCGGGGTGACGCGATGAAAACATCCCCCGCTAGGTCGCCGTTGACGTCGAGCCCGGCCGTTTGCGTCCAACCGATCTGATCGCCACGCTGGACGCCACGGATACGGATCATCGGAGGACGCAACTGCGCGTCGGAGGCGGTTTTGAGCTGGATTTCGCCGAAAACCGATCGGCCGAAGATGACGTAAGTCGAGCCGGTGTCGGGAAGCGTATTGCTGCGGTCGTTGAGCGGCGCTCCACATAGGATGTCGTCGAGTCCGTCCTGATTGACGTCGCCCGCGGACTGCCCGTCACCGAGCATGTCGTCGATGTGCTCGGCGAAAATCTCGAAGGCATCGGCGGGAACAAGGAGGTGTCGGGCGTCCGGCGGGTTCCCGTCACAACTTCCGAACGGCGGGAACCTCCATTGGTCCAGGGCTGGGATGGTGCTCGCACCGCCCTCATCGTTCTCATCTCGCCAAAACGTGCCGTTGTAGTTGTTTCCGGGGAAAATGGTGATGCTTCCGCGGTAGATCGTGGACTCGAAGTGCGGACTAAAGAAACCGGTTAAGTTCTCCAGGAGGTCGGTGAGGTAGCGCTCGTTTCGCGGAGACGAAACGATGATCTCAGGAGCGCCGTCGGCGTTGAGGTCACCCAGCGAGCGGACGCGATGACCGAACAAACCCTCGCGCGGAGGTTCCAGCCCCGCCAGCTCAAAGCCGGTAAAGAAGTCGAAACCGCCCGCGATGAAGCGCGCCCCGGCGATGCGCCCTGCCTCTTCGGGTTCGTTGGCGCCGGTGGCGGCGACGCCCGAGTTGTCCGCGCGAGCGAGAATATTTCCGGAGCGGTTCTGGCCGGTCAGATCGAGAATCCTGCCCGGTTGGCCCGCCAGCTCGAGCGCAACTGAGGTGGTTTCCAGGCGGGGGCCTACGGTTGCGGGTCTTGGGTTGTTGTCACGGTTCTGGCTGTTGACTACGACGGCCATTCCACCGGCATAGAACCCCTCGTCGGTAATGCCGGTCAATCGATCGGTAAGGTTGTTGACCAGCGGATCCGGGTAGCAGAAACTGCTGCCGGGATCCTCGTCCGAGGGATCCCAATCGGTCCCGTCGAAAGCGCCGTGGACGTGGGGGAGTCCGAACAACAGTTCCGGACGGCCGTCACCCGAAAGATCGCCGATGAAACTCATATCGGTGATGCCGTCGGTGCGGGCGTTGGGATGCTGAATCAGTTGCGAGCGCACCGGGGGAGCCTGGAAGATCACGCCGGAGACCGTGTTGCTGATCGAGTTCACCGAAATGGTTCCGCCGAAGCGCGTTTGGTCCTGGCCGTACACGAGGTACGCTTCGCCCACGGGGCCTACGTTCTGCGGGTTGCCGAACTGGGCTACCATGGCGAAGTCGTCGATGCCGTCGGCGTCGAAATCAGTCACCGTTGTAATCGTTGAACCGAGGTTCGCCCCCGGGCTGAACCCCTGGAACCGAACACCCGATACGCGCCGACCGATGTCAAACAAATCGACGACCCCCTCCGCGAGTCGCACGATGCTGATTCTGCCCACGGCATAGGCGTGCACGCGCGGGTTCGTACCGTCGTCGACGGTTGCGCGGATGAAGTAGGGCTCACCGTCGGCACGCGGGGGCACCAACGCCAGATCGATCGTGATCGGAATCGTGATTACTCCCGTCTCGCCGATGGCGATGGCCCGCACTTGCAGCACGACGATCTGACTTGGGTCGGGGTTGGCGGGATCGTCGTTGTTGGGATCCTGATCGAGATCGAGCAGGATGAACAAGGTTACGTCGCTGTCGCGGTCGAAGGGCGTGTCGGCAGGATTGAGCAGGGTCGGTTGCACGACGACATCCAGGATGTCGTCCTGCGTCACACTCAGATCGAAAGAGGGCTCAGAAACCGCGACCGTGGGCGGTTCGGTTTGCTGCCCCTCACCTTCGCCGACGATTCGCAGGACCACCCGTTGCGTGTTCGTTCCCGCGGTCGATGCGAAAATGGCGACGGGCGCGTTCGTACCGTCGTCGATCACCGCGAGGATGTTGTACGATCCGATGGGGATCAGGCGCGTGCTCACGGTATGTGAGTCCGGTCCGACCTGATCGTTCTCCGCGATCCCTTCGACCAGAGGGATCACGCTATTGGTCTCGGTGCTGACGAGTGCAAAGGTGATCTGGGCGTTGTCATCGGGATCGGTGTCGGTCCAACGAATGAGGAAGGGGTCACCCTGACCGCGCGTGAGATCCTCGATCGGTTCGAGGAATTCCAGCGTTGGTAGGACGTTGCCCGCACCGCCGGGACCGTTGATCAGGAAGGCTGTCGGCGCCGTTCCGCAGGACGGCACGCCCGCGATTAGAGTCAATACGCCGACCGTCGCCAAGAGACATCCCAGGCCGACGTTCGAGCGGCTGCATCCACCCATCAGCTAAGCTCCATTGCTAGGAATTACCATGTGTGTAGTTCACGCCCCGCTTACGACATCCTTGGCGTCGCTACGCGACTGCGTGGTCTCGTGTGAGTCGCCCAACGCGGCGAGCCTGGAAGCAGCGTTTGCCGAGCGACCGAGCCGGCAAGCGGAGTACGAGGGAGTACAACGTCGTCGATCGAATCAACAGGCCGCGGCAGCAGCCCGACCAGCAATCGGACGCGAACGCGCGACCCGCAACGGACGGTCCTATTCAACGTCGGTCGGCACCGCCTCGCCCGCTTCCTCGCAGCATCATAGGGGCTCGGCGAATGTCCCGTCAAGTTAGAGGGCTGCCCGCGGGCCGCAGAGACTCGCTACGGCCCTTCGCTGCGGTTGACCGACGTCGCGGGCGGCTCTACGATGCCTCCCCGCTCGGGGTTTGGCGGTGGTGGCGGTCTGCGTCGCGGGGAGGATGAGTTCCCGGTAGGCGGTCGTTTCTTCTTGTTATCGCAACGACGGATCACTGATGGAGGAGTAGCACCTTGGCTCGCACATGCACACTTAAGGGGAATCCACTGACGCTCGAGGGTCCGGAACTCAAGGTGGGGGATAAGGCTCCGGACGTCACGCTCAAGAAGAGCCTCGTGGACAGCATCAAGATCAGCGACACAAACGGTAAGACGCGTATCCTGAGTGTCGTTCCGTCGCTCGATACACCCGTCTGCGCCGAACAGACCAGGCGATTCAATCAGGAGGCGGCTAAGCTGACCAGTGTCGGCTTCTACACGATTAGCTTCGATCTTCCGACGGCGCAGGCGCGCTTTTGCGGCGCCGAGGGCGTCGACACCGAACGCTTTCCCGCTCTTAGCGATCACGTTGACGGCGCCTTCGGCCGAGCGTATGGCACGCTCGTTACCGAGCTGCGCGTCGAATGTCGCGCCGTCTTCGTTCTGGATAAGGACGGGACGATCTGCTACGCCGAGTACGTTCCGGAAATCGCCGAGCATCCCAACTATGACGCCGTGCTGGCCTGCGCGAAAGAGCTCGGCTAACGCGCCGGGATAGAGCGTAACGCTCTCCTTTTTGGGCAGTTCCTCCGCGCTCGGGTCATGCTGACGTTCGGCTGGTCCGCTAACTCGCTATCCCCATCAGGTTCGGCGCATAGTGAACGAGTAGATGCATGGCAGCCGCTGTGTAGAGTCCCGCCACGACGTCATCACCCACGACGCCGAATCCGCCAGGCCAGTGGTCTTCGACCCATCGCGCCGGCGGAACTTTCTTGATGTCGAGCACACGTTCGATCAAGAAGGCTGCGGTCGCTGTTTGCCAGGTGAACGGCAGGAAGGCTACCGCAAAGAGAAACCCGACGATCTCGTCCCACACGAGCTTACCGCTGTCCTTGGTATCGAGGATTCGATCGCCGACGTGGTGAATCCAGATCGACGCACCGGTGACGAGCAAGGTGAATAGGATATACGGACCAGCGTCCCAGCCGTTGGTGAGCCAAAAGAGGGGCAGACCGACCACGGCCACCGTTACACTGCCCGACGCCGGTGCATGTCCGAGCGGACCGATCGAGGCGACGAGGAGGAGCGTTCGCTCCCGCCGAGTTTTGGGACCATCCATATCGACGATCCTCGCCGAGGCGGATCGTTGTCGCAAATACGAGCGCTTGGAATGAGGTATCCGGGGTTTGACGGTTTCGTCGAGCGCCGTCCGGATTTTCGGTCGTCGAGGGCGTGGAACCACGTGGAACCACAAGGCGGTTTGGTGGTCGCTGCTTCGTGCCAATGCTGATAGGGACGCTGTGAAAAAATCCGTGTTTGAACACTCCAAACGGTGGTAACGCTCGGGTAACAAACCGGTTACCCCGTTGCCGGGTCTGGTCGAAACGGTGTATAAACAAGTAGCACGATCGTTGGCGGTTGGCAGTTCCAGGTGACCGCCAAGTTCAGGGGTGAACGCGCTGCTGACGAGCGTTTTCGGGAGTGTTGGCGGATCGAAGTTTCCATTGAAGCAGCGATCCGATGCGTTGGTCATTTTTCAAGAACAGGATAGGCGATTTATGAACGTGAACGTGAGAGCACTGAACGGAAAGCGGTTCGGCGTCATGCTGTCGGCCGCCGTTGTGGCCAGCCTGCTCGCCGCGCCGCTCGTGGCGGCGGCGCCCAAGCCGAAGAGGAATGTTCGACCTGGGGATCTGAAGTCGAAGATTTCGTACAAGGACAGTAGGGCGGATTCGGTCAAGACTTCCGACCTTAAGGGTCCACACGCGAAGATTACGGCCGACAACGATACGCATGACTTCGGCGTGCAATGGGTAGGTCCACGACTGAACCACACGTTCCGGATTACCAACACCGGCGACGCCACGCTCAAGATTACGCGGGTCAAGCCGTCCTGCGGTTGCACGATCGCGGGGAACTATCCCCGGACGCTTGAGCCGGGAAAGACGGGCGAGTTCCCGTTTGCCATGAACAGCACCAAACTGCGGGGCACCTTCCAAAAGAGCATCACGATTTCCTCGAACGACCCGCTGACGCCCAAACTCCGGCTGAAGCTTAAGGGTACGGTCAAGCGATACGTCGACGTTTCGCCGATGTCAGCGAGCTTTGGGCGCATCACCGATCAGGAGGAACGGACGCGCGAGTTGACCATCACCAACAACACCGATAAGCCGCTCGTGCTGACGCTGAACAAGCCAAGCACCGACTATTTCACGTTCGAGATTGTGGAGAAGGATCCGGGCAAGCGCTACGGCCTGCGAGTTACCGCCAAACCGCCGTTTACGACCGGGCCGATGCGAACGATTCTAAAAATCGATACGAACATCGAGAAGCAGAAGCAGATCGAGATTCGTGCGAACGCGGTCGTTCCTCCGCGGCTCGAGGTTCAGCCCACCAGCGTCATCGTCCGTTCGCCACGGCCCGGCGCTGCGCCGCCCAAGAGCGGAATCTCTCGTGTTCTGCGTTTCACCAATTACGGAAAGACCGAGGTGAGGGTG
>JADFRO010000063.1 GCA_022561255.1 Planctomycetota bacterium
GGAATTTGCGATAGTTCGACACGGCAGTGCCTCCCTGCGGAAGATTGATTCCAGGCGGACCGTCCACGCATAAGCGCACGCTTCGGGCTGCTCCCCAGGATTCTCCGAGGATACGTCCGTTGGCACAACTCGCAAGTGCGTGGCGGAAAATCACCTCATCGATTTCGCTCCGCCATGAGTCTGTGAATTCTTGCAACTTCGACGCTCCCTTCGCCGAATTTTTCACCGCATGTCGTTCCGGGCTAAGATTCGATGAACGCCGCCGGTCGTCAGGCTTGACGCTTTGTACGGAACCATCTCCAATGGCGTTCGTCGCCGGCGGGCTCGTCAGCCACGATGTCGGCGTGTAAGACGTTTCGGGGCAAGGGGATCGGAAACCGCGATGGCCCAACAATGGGAGGTCGAATCCGCCTCGGGCCGTTGCTCGGTCACCGGCCGACCCCTTAAGGAGGGTGAGGAGTTCTACACCGTCCTCATCGAGGATGGCGAGAGCTTCCGCCGGGCGGATTATTCCCTCGAGGCTTGGTCCGGTCCCCCGGAGGAGGCGTTCTGCCACTTCAAGACCCGTGTTCCCGTCAAAGAGCAGCGGAAAAAGCTGCTGGTGGACAATGAGCTGCTCATCCATTTCTTCCAACGGCTGGCTGACGAAACCGATCCGCTGCGGGTCCAGTTCCGCTTCGTGCTCGCTTTGATCCTGATGCGAAAGCGCCTTCTGCGCTACGACGGATCGAGCGTTGTGGACGGAGTCGAGATTTGGAAGATGCTCCTGGCGTCGGATCGGTCGGAATATCCCGTGGTCAACCCGCGTCTCACCGACGATCAGATCGAAGGCGTCAGTGGCCAACTCAGCGCGGTGTTGCATGGTGACATGGGCCCCTGGTCCGAAGTGGTGGACGCGACGGCCGACCCCGCGGACGGATCGCAGGAGAAAGAAGAGCGGGACGCAGATGGTTCAGCCTAGAGGACGCAAAGTCGTAGCCGGCGCCGCGACCGCGATGCTGCTACTGGGTTGTCATCCGCGTCCCACGCCGATTCGCCTCGATCCGATACCGATGCAGAAGGCGATTGGGATCGTCAACGCCAACGTTGCGAAGATCACCGGCACACTGCGGGCGTCCGGCTCGGTCAACGGCTTTTTCACCCAAGCCGATGGAAGGCGCAGAAGTTTCCATCTCGACGGCGTTCTGTTCTATCTCGCCCCGTCTTACTTTCGGTTCGATCTCAAGAAGTTCGGTGATCGTCAGCTCCTTTTGGGGTCCAACGAAACCTCGTACTGGGTCTACAACAAGCAGGACGATGCGTTCCATTGCGGGCGACTCGGTCATCCGGAGGACGTGCCGTCGAACATGCCCCTGCGCCCCCAGCAAATGGTGGCGGCGCTCGGGCTGTCCCCCATTTCGCCTGCAAACGAGCGACTCGTACCCATTCAGCGAATCGTGGACGACTACCAGCAGATCCTTTTCGTGGGCGTTGACGAGCACGATCGGCGCGTCGTCGAAAAGGAGTATTGGTTGGATCGATCTCCGCCCGGCTTGATCGGGCGCGTTCTTTTCCGCGATCACAACGGCATCGCTGAGATGGAGTCGCGACTTGGCGATTACCGAGTATTGGGGCTCGACGGCCCGATGCTACCTTATACGATGGTCGCCGAGTGGCCTGGCCAAGGTGTGCGGCTGCGGTTTCGGGTCGGAACCTGGCGGGTTGAGCATCGCGTCAAACCCGACGGCCCACAGTTCGCCACGCCGCCCGCTTGTCTTGGCGGCGAGCACTAATGCTCTCCGCGACCCGCGCATAAGAGGTGCCCCCAGTGCTCTCGTTGCTAATCGGCTCGCTGGCTTCGACGTTGGCCGCGCCGTCGCCGGCCGGCGCCGGGGACGTTCTTCTGTTCGGTAACGAGCGTATCTTGTGGGTTTGCCAGCGTCGAAGCGACTCAGACAACCCGCCGCTGCTGCGATTTGCGTATCGCACGTTCGACGGCAGCAGGCAGACGTTCTATCGGCGGTTGGCCATCGCACCGGTCACCGGTCGTATCCTTCACGCCGCCGTTCGTGGTTCCAACCTGCACGTGTTTTTTGGTGATGGAACGCATCGTCGCTACGCTCCGTCCGGCAGCGTGATGACGGCGATCTCTCCCCCGCGGCAAGCCCCGGAACTCAGGCTTCCCGACGGCGCCAGCCCCAGAGCGCTCGCAAGCGATGAGCCGCGTGGGTCGCTTATCGCACTCGTTACGTCGCGCGAGGCCTACAAGGTGGACGCGATCAACCGAGCCCAGGCCGCCGAACGGCCCGACGGGTCGCACGGCAGCGACTCCGCAGACTCGCAAGTTGCCGATGACGACGACGCCGCGACATCGACGCTAACGCCGATGCCTGCGCTGGCGTTTGTCCGCTACGAAGGCGGACAATGGGTTGGTGACCGAAGCGCACCCGCCGAGGTAGACGTTGGTACCGACGTGCGGCGTGTGCTCGCCCACGACGGCCGGATTCATTTGTTCTATCGCGAGGGCGCGCGGTCGCTTCTGCATCAATCTTCGTCGGCTTCGGATGCAGCGTGGACCGACCCGATGGAAACTCCGATCCCACCTGACGCGACCGTGGTGGCTGCGGGATGGTTAGGCCGCGATCCCGTGCTCGTCGTCCGAAATGGGCAGTCGAACGAGTTTCATGCGTGGCGCTTGAGTGGCGACGGGGATTCCTGGGTGTCTTCGAGCGTGGTCGTCGACGGTGGGGCGGAGGCGATGGTCCTGAACGGCGTCGCATCTGTTTGCGTGGTCGGCTCAGACGTAGCGCTCGCCCAAACCCGATCCGACGGTAACGTCGCGATCGCACGGTCATCGCTGGAGCGTGGCGAGGCGGTCGAGTCGTTCACGGTGGTGCAACCGCTCGCGCCGGGCGTTACGCCCCTCATTCCCCTTGTGCTGCGACCGATCCTGCCGTACGCAGCCTTGGCGATACTCTTGGGCGTGGTTTTCGTCACCCGGCGCGAGACCGTCTTGCTCCCGGTCCCGTTGAAGCCGGGCCAGGAGTTTCCGCGACTTCAGATGCGGGCTGCGGCGCTCATGATCGACCTGACGATCCTTGCTCCGATTTGGGGGCCGCTGGTTTACGCGGTGTGGCGAGTGGACGCTCAGGGTTTGCCGCCGTTTGAGCAGTTGACGCGGGGACCGGTCGGCCCGGGGGCGGCCGTAACCTGGGCGCCAGCCGTCGTTGGAGCCGTGGTAGGCGTGTACGGAGCCGTGTTCGAACTCGTCATGCGTGCGACCCCCGGTAAACGACTCACCGGCTGTACGGTGGCGGCTGAGGGTGGGGAGCGTTGCCGAGCCTCGGCGATTCTCATCCGCAACGCCGCGCGAATCGTCGAGTTCCATTTCGGCGCCATTGCCCTTCTCGTCGTACTCACACCCAACCGCCAGCGTTTGGGGGACATGCTGGCAAGAACGATCGTGCTGCACCGCTACGCGAGCCCCGAGGTATCCGCCGCCGCTGATGAAGGCGAAACCAGTTCCGCCGGTCCCACCGACGAATCGAGTGAAGACACACCGCGCTGAGGGGCGAGCCTGAAGTACGCCACGATGGACTACTTGAGGCCGGCGGAGTGCGATGTTTTCGGACCTTCACGCAGTACTGCCCGATAAGTTCAGGCGTCAGGTTCATCTTCCGATGTTTTTGGGGCGTGTCGCAGGTTATCGGCTCGACGTCCGCTGTCGTAGCGGAGTGTCGAGGACCGTAGTGCGTGTGTGACCGACGGGTCCCTATAACATCCAAGAGGTGAGCGAACGATGTACGCCAACCATTTCGGACTACGATGCCTTCCATTCGAGGACCGCGCCGACGTGCAGTTTTTCTTCCCGACGGCTGCCTCAGAGGAAGCGGTCGCGGCGATGGAATACGAAACCCACTACGGCAAGGGCATGGCCCTTGTTCTGGGTGAGGCCGGAACGGGAAAAACACTGCTGATTCGGACGCTGCTTCAGCGGTTGCACGCGACGGATCACTCCGTGATCGTAACGTGGCCGGCGAGCGGCGGAATGGACCTTGTGCGCGAATGCTGCAAGGGGTTCGGTGTCTCGCTCTCGTCGACGCAGTCCCAAGGTCGCCATTTGGACCGACTTTCCCGTCATCTGACGCGGACTGCCGGCGCTGGGCATCGTTCCATTTTGATCCTCGATCAGGCTGAAAACCTCTCAGCTGCGAATCTCGACGAACTGGCAACGCTCAACGATCTCGAAAGCGAAGGCAATAAGCTGCTGTCGGTGATCCTGGTGGGTCAGCCTCGTCTTCGCACAATGATCGAGCAGCCGGCGCTCTCGCGGTTGCGACAGCAAACCTTCGGCGAGCGAACGCTCACGCCCTTGAGCTGCGCCGACGTCGGCGAGTATATCAAGCATCGATTGGGAATCGCCGGAGCAGGGGAGACGAGTCTCTTCGATGTGGATGCCGTCGAACTGATCCACTCCCTCGCCGGCGGCATTCCGCGTATGGTCAACAACATTTGCAACGCCGCCATGTTGTCCGCGTACGCCGCGGGCGCTATGCGTATCGATCGAACAATCGTCGAAGATACCTCGGACCTAACACCGCCGACCCGTCGGGCACTCCCCGCGGCCGACCTTGGGATTACGTCTCCCGCTAGTTTGCCGGTCGCGGGCGACGCTTTCCAAGCTCCATTTCCCACGGCACGCGTACAGCGCGGCGTGGCGACGCACGCTGAGTTTACCGGACAGGCGAAGACGGTCACGCCTTCGAGTCAACCTCTCCGCGTGGAGCAATACACGGACGAAGGTTTTGTCGACGAGGCCGCGATCTGTGATCGTCTCGAGCGCGCGCTCGCTCGCGCGGAGCGAATGAGTACGACCTCCGAGGCGCGCTTTACACAAATCACCGCCGCTGAAGATCACCTGACCACGCTGTTGGAGCACGCGGAGCGGATGACTGCGACCCTGCAGGCGTCAAGCGAAGAGGCTCCCGCTTCGGTTGACCGAGCGCACCGGCGTATCGAAGGGATCCTCGTGGAGGCTGAGCGCCGGATCGCTGCGATCGAAACCTGCTTGGGTAAGACGTCAACGATCACGGCGGACACCGAAATGCAGATTCAGCGTGCTCACGACGCGTGTCAGCGCGCGGAGGAGGCGGAGGCGCGTCTCACGAGTTTTGCCGAACAAATCGCGGACAAAGCCGACGAAGTGCAAGAGCGCGTGACGCTGCTTATGAGAAACGTCGAGGCGGCTGAGGGTACAAAACCACAGCTCGAGGAGTTGATCGCTCAAGCGTCGTCGATGACTCCCCAGATCGAACACAGGATCCAGGCGATCCGATCTGACCTGAAACATACCCTTGACGGCCAAGGACGCTCCGCTCGCGAGACATTCGACGCGATGCAGAGCAAACTCGACAACCTCATCGCGCAAGTTCGTTCCACAACGGCGGACGCCGACGCGAAGATTTCAGCGTTAACCGGAAAGCTGAAGGCAGCAGTGGCCGAGGGTGAACAATTCGAGAAGAGTTTCTCCGAAACGGTCTTGCGCCGCCTGAGTGACGGCGCAACGGAACAGGCTGACGCGTTGCTCCGATCGCAGCAGCAGCAATTCGACGCTGCGCTCGCCCAGCACGGTACGAAGCTCGACGCGATGACCGATGCCGCGGACCGCCGGCTGGAACAACTTCGTAGCAATCTGGACGGTCTCGACGCGCGCTGTCCGAACGTCGAGTCGTCGATCGAGAACTTGTCGTTCGCGATCGAAAAGTCGGAGAATCGGGTCGCTAGGTTAACCGCCGACACGAAGATCGTGGACACGACGATCGAGGAACTCGCCGCGCGCGCCGCGGCACTCGATGGACCGCTCACTGAGAAGACCGCACACGCTCAGAAGGTAGCCGAGCAGTTGAAGTCGGCCAGCGAGGAGGTCAAGGTACAACAACAGCAGGTCGCCACGGCCCTCGTCGACATCGGAATGGGCTGCGAGCGTGTGGCCGGCGCACGCAAGGTCGCCGGCGAATGCGAACAGATCGCCGAGCGCTTCACGCGCGACGGTGCCGACGGACGAGAGCTGGCCGAGAAACTGACGGCGCTGGTTGCGTCCGCTCAGCCACTGACTCAAGCGATTACCCGGGTCATCGACAACGCACAGAACACGATCGATCAACTCGACACGCAACAGGTAACCGCGAGCGACGTGATCGAGCGTCTGATCGACGGCAACGCGACCGGATGCAAGTTGATTGATCACACAACCGCCTCCGCTCTCGCGGCTGAGCAAGCCGCTCGGGACGCGCGCGACCAGGCGGACAGGCTCGCCGGCGTAGACGAGACGCTGACGCGCCTCGACGGCGTTGTCGGTTCCGCGCGACAGCTACACGAAGCGCTGCAAGGTCTGGTTTCACACGCGGACGAAAAGGTCGGCCGCCTCGACTCGCACAACGCGGCCGCAAACCAGGTACTTGAGCAGCTCGCCGGTGCCAACGTCACGGCTCAAACCGCCATTGAAACAATCGACACATCGTGCGACGCGGCGGACAAAGCCTTCAAGTCTGTGTGTGAGGACACGGGGCGAATGATCGAGGAGATCTGGTCGCTCACGGGAAAGACCGAGGCCAGCATGAAGAAACTCGCCGATGCCAACGCGAGCGCGGGGGCTATGCTGCGAAAGATCGAGGAGTCGTCAAAACCGAACGGGAGATTTCTAGCGGAACTCTCTGACAAGACGGCCAAAGCGGAGGAAGCGTTGACGAAACTCACGCAAGGTCAGGACAAGGCCGGAAAGCTGGCGGATCGCCTTAAGACCATTGCGAGCGTCTTGGCCACCGCCAAAGAGGTCGACGGCTCGGTGAAGGAAACGCTGGATCAGGCGAGGAAGCTCTTCGACGAGATGCAGACGATGACCGACCAGGCCGGCGAGCAGTGTGCGACACTTCAAGAATACCACGCGTCGACCCAGGGACTGATCCAAACACATCAGCAGATCGCCGCCGAGTCGGAGGAAGGGGTCCAACGGTTCATGGAGCGAATGCACACGGTCCAAGCCGGTGAGCAGCTCGTTGATGACCTTCTTGATCAGACCGAGTCGATTCGAGCAGACGTCGACAAGCTGCACGCACAGGTCGCCGAGCCCAAGGCAGTCATCGCCGAGGCGCGGGAGCAAAGCGCCCAGCTCGCGCGCGTTTGTGCAGCCGTTCGCAAGGTCTTCGCCGGTCTTGCGTCCGCGAGCCTCGAAGCGAAAAGGGACACCGAAGCGTTCCGCGGGACCAGCAGCGAGGCTGCGCAGCGACTGACGCAGCTAACGTCCGAGACGGAGCGCGCGGCACGAACACTGCAGCAATGGGTCGAAGAGGCTGTTCAGGTTCAATCACGACTCCAGCGAACCCTTCGCGACTGCCCCTCGATTGAACAGACCCACCCAACGTCCACGCTTCGAGGCGTCGAGCGTGCGATCGCCTCCGTACCTCGAATTCAGCGCACGGGTGTGGACGCGGAGTTGACCATGCTCACCGACCGCGAGGAAAGTGCTGCCCCGTCAGCCGAATCCTTCGTAACCGACAAGCCGCAAACTCGCGCCGAGGAAATCTCGCGCCTCATCACAGAAGCAAAGCAAGCCGACGCGACCGTCGAGGCGTAGCAGACCCTCTATGGCCGCGCTACTTAGCGCCTGGCACGCTTGAGTGCCACTGCCGTTGCGCAGTGAACTCGTAGATCCGCAATTAACGTCCAAGAGCATCGTACGGCTCGACTGCAGTCGTACACGCCGACTTGCGCGTACACAGACCCGTTGAATTACCGTTGACAACTCGCTTGAAAGGTCCGCACTACGTTCGACGCGACGCCAGTCGTCGGCACCGTGCCGCGTCCGTTGCCCAACGTGTTGCGACCTGCACTGCACCGTGTACGATGGGGCGGCGCACGGGCTGTCCGAGCGTTGTTCGGCCGCTATCAGGGCCAACGCGCTTCGGTGACATCATCCGATTGGTTTGATCTCAGAGGTTCGGCATGACGGCAGATACGACGCCCCAGAGTCGTGGATTGATTGCGAAGTTTTTGACGATTGTTGAACGCGTCGGCAACGCCCTGCCACATCCCGCGACGTTGTTCCTCTGCCTCGCTGTGCTCGTCGTCATCATCTCCGGTATCGCTGCGCAGATGGGTCTTGAGGTTAGACATCCGGCCACAGACGAGCGCATCACGCCGGTGAGTCTGCTGACAGTTGCCGGGCTTCACCGAATCATCCTGGAAATGGTCACCAACTTTACGGGTTTCGCCCCCCTTGGAACCGTACTGGTCGCCCTTCTCGGGATCGGTGTCGCCGAGTCGAGTGGGTTGATCGCCACGTGCATGCGCCTCCTGGTGATGTCCGCGCCGCGCAAGCTGCTCACGGTGGTCATCGTCTTCGCCGGTGTCTTGTCGAACACAGCGAGCGAGATCGGCTACGTCCTTCTGGTTCCGCTAGCAGCCATGATCTTTCAGGCAGCAGGACGCCATCCGATTGCCGGCCTGGCTGCGGGTTTCGCCGGCGTATCCGGCGGGTACAGCGCGAATCTGCTGCTGGGTACGATCGATCCGCTGCTTTCGGGTTTGACCCAAGAGGCTGCACGGATCGTCGCCCCGGAAACGCTAGTCAACGTGTCGTGCAATTACTTCTTCATGTTCGTCTCGACGTTCCTGATTGTGATTCTGGGAACCTGGGTCACGGAGCGGATTATTGTCCCGCGCCTCGGCACCTGGAAGGGTGAGTCGGGCGCAGAGGATAGCGCAGAGTTGCGTGTGCTGACGCAGCCGGAAAAGCGGGGCTTGCGGTTTGCGCTCGTCGCAGCGGCGATGTTTACAGCTCTCATATTGTGGGGCACGTTGCCTGCGGACGGGTTCTTGCGGAATCCCGACGGCACTTTTCTCCGCTCGCCGTTCTTAAAAGGCATCGTGGCCATGATCTTCGTGTCCGGTGCGTTCACGGGCATCGCGTACGGCGTTGGCGCCGGAACGATTCGAAACGATAGCGACGTGATAAGGGGTATGGGTAAGACCATGGCGACCCTGGGGGAGTACCTCGTGCTCGTCTTTTTTGCCGCCCAGTTCGTCGCCTATTTCAATTGGACCAACCTGGGCTTGATCATCGCGGTCAAAGGCGCGGAGACGCTTGGAGCGTGGCAGTTGGGTGGGATACCGTTGATGCTCGCGCTCGTCTTACTTTCGGGGTTCATCAACCTGTTCATGGGCAGCGCGTCCGCGAAGTGGGCCATCATGGCTCCGGTGTTTGTGCCTATGTTTATGCTACTCGGCTACAAACCTGAGCTGATTCAGGCGGCGTACCGCATCGGCGACAGTTGCACCAACATCATCACGCCGATGATGTCGTACTTCGCGCTGATCATGGCCTTCTTCCAGCGCTACGACCCGAAAGCGGGAATCGGTACGATCACCGCCACCATGCTACCCTATACCATTACGTTCACGATCGGTTGGAGCGTTCTGTTGAGCATTTGGATGTGGTTCGACCTACCACTAGGGTTTTAGTAGCCGGCGAACGTCCCTAGTGCTCCGTCACACGTCATTCGATGAGTTCGTCTGAACGGAGCCGCGACCGTGAGGGAGCGGACGATTGGCGATAACTACAGGAGGGCGGGGTCGCTCTCCGCAGGAGCGGCTCGGAAAGAGCCGTCAAGCGACACGTGACGGAACACTAGGTCGGTATTTGTAACGTCGCCTTGGTGGGCAGCATGCGAGACTTGACAAACACGCCTCCGATCGGGTCCACTGTAACCGTATGACCGACCGGACGGAGGGGGCGTAGCCACGCCGAACTGAGCTTCAATCTCGCCAAGGAGACTACAGACCATGACCATTAAAGATATGCCGTTCATCAGGACTGGGGCTGGAGTTCTCGCAGTTTGCGCGGGCTCGCTGATGGTAGCCGGTTGCGGTCGACCGATACCACCTGTGGCGATGCGCGTCACGCACGTCGAAACCGTTCACGGAATGCAACGCAGCGACGACTACTTCTGGCTTCGCGAGCGCGACAATCCCAAGATGATTTCCTATCTTGAGGCGGAGAATCGGTTTACCCAAGCGACGATGCGCCATACGAAAGGTTTTCAAAAGCGTTTGTACGCCGAGCTCAAGGGACGCATCAAAGAGACGGACCTGTCGGTCCCGGCGAAGGACGGAGAGTATTACTATTACACGCGCACGTTCGAGGGCAAGCAGTATCGAACCCACTGTCGCAAGCGTGGCCACCTTGACGCCCCGGAGGAAGTCATTCTCGATCAAAACGAACTGGCCAAGGGAAACGACTACTTTCGCCTCGGCGGTTTTGAGATCAGCCCCGACCACCGATTGGTGGCGTACTCGGTCGATACGAGTGGGTCCGAAACTTACACGCTTCGGATCAAGGATCTGACGACTGGAGAGCTCTTACCCGACGAGGTGCTCAACACATACTACGGGCTCGTTTGGGGCAACGACAACCGGCACATCTTTTACACGATCCTCGACGACGCCAAGAGGCCCCACAAAGCGCTTCGACACACGCTGGGGACGGACGCAAGCGAGGACGTCGTCGTCCATCATGAAACCGACGAGCGATTCCACGTTCGACTTGGTAAGACGCGGAGCCGCAAGTTCATCTTGCTATCGCTGAACAGCTCGGTAACGTCGGAGGTGCACGTTCTCGACGCCGATCAACCCACCGGTTCGTTCCGCGTGATCAACCCGCGCCGGCAGGACATGGAATACAGCGTCACGCACCAGGGTGACTATTTTTACATCACCACCAACGACAACGCGACCAACTTCAAAGTCGTGCGGACACCGATCGATCAGCCGGGCATCGCGAATTGGTCCGAAGTGATAAGCCATCGCCCCGACGTGAAGGTCGATCGGGTCAGCGCGTTCAAGAATCATCTTGTCATCTATGAGCGCCAGGCCGGCCTAAAGAAGATGAGGATTCGCGACGTCCGAAACGGCTCCGAGCACTACGTCGAGTTCCCCGAACCTGTGTATACCTTCTTCCCCGGATCGAACGAAGAGTTCGACACCACGGCGCTGCGGTTCTCCTACACGTCACTCGTTACGCCGCGATCGGTTTTTGATTACGACATGGAGACGCGCACTCGCGAATTGAAAAAGCAGACCGAAGTTCTGGGCGGTTACGATCCGTCGCAGTACGAGTCCAAGCGCATCTTTGCAACCGCCTCCGACGGCACCAAAGTGCCGATCTCGATCGTTTATAAGAAGGGCATCGTGCTAGACGGACAAAATCCCATGATGCTCTACGGGTACGGATCTTACGGGGCGAGCATCGATCCCGCGTTTCGTTCGTCACGCCTCACACTGATCGACCGTGGTTTTGTCTTTGCGATCGCCCACATTCGCGGTAGCGGGACAATGGGACGCCTATGGTACGAGGACGGAAAATTCCTGAACAAGAAAAACACGTTCACCGATTTCATCGCGTGCGCGGAACATCTCATTGAACAGGGTTATACGTCGCCCGCTCGGTTGGCC
>JADFRO010000064.1 GCA_022561255.1 Planctomycetota bacterium
ACCCGGGCGGACCGCTCTACCGGGGCCGGCATGGTAGCGGAATTGGCGGCGGCTGTGGACCCCGACCGCGACTGAATCCCCGACTGCGTCACGCAACGACGGTGAACTCGCAGAACTCCCCGGTGACCGGGCTCGCGGTGATGCGGGAGGCCTCGATGTTGTCCTTCATTGCCCGTCCGAGCTCGGACAGGAACTCTTCGATCTGGGTTTGGGCACCTTCGACGATCAACTCCACGCGGCCGTCAGCCGTGTTACCGACCTGTCCCGTGACTGCGAATCGGTGTGCAATCTGCTCAGCCGTGTAGCGGAACCCGACGCCCTGCACGCGGCCGCTGAAGAAGACGGTGTGGCGGACGGGCGTGTCGCCGTCGGTGCAGGTGGGAAGTCCGGTTGAGTCCCGCCGCTTTGTTATTTGGATTTCGCGGCCGCAGTCGCGAAAGCAGACCTCGTCCATGTAGGCCTTGATCAGTAGGATGCCGCGCCCGGTCGGCATTCGGAGGCGGTCGGGCGTGGTGCAGTCGGGCACGGCCTCCGGGAGAAACCCGTTGCCCTGGTCGCGAACGATGAGGACGACCTTCTGCGCCGAGACGGCGTAGCGAACGGTAACCGTTTTTGAGGCATCGCCTGCGTTTCCGTGGCGGATGGCGTTGTTCAAGGCTTCTTCGAGCGCGAGCTTGACGGCGAAACTGACCTGCTCGCCGTAACCGCACCGGCTAAGCTCGTCGAGTACCTGTTGTGTGACGGCACCGGTCTCGTTGAGATCGCTCTTGATGACGGTGGTCGTGAACGTCGCTTCGTTTTTGGGATCGACGTCGGTCATGGGCTGCATGCGGTCTGTCGCATGGGGGAAACCCGCCCAAAAGAAACGACCGGCCGCCCACCGCGCGCTAGAAAGCGCCCAGCGCCTCCTGCTGAGTACCGTGAATGGTGAACAGTTTGTTCAGGCGCGTGATTTTGAACACTTCGTAAATCTGGGGCGAGATGTCGGAAAGTTTGAGTTGCCCCTTCTGTTGGCCGACCTGCTTGTTCAAGCTGATCAACATTCCAAGCGCCGCGCTGGAAAGGTGCTCCACATTTTGAAAACTCAGGAGCAGCTTGATTTCCTTAACCTCCGAGACGAGCTCTGAGAGCTCCTCTCCGATTCGCGAGATCGAAAGCTCCTCAAGGATCTTGCGGTCCTCGAAGTTGACGACGCGTACGCCGTCGGAGTCGCTAATCGTGATTTGTGACTTGTTCTCGCTCATTCGGAGGAGGCTCCTCTTCGTCAAGCTCCAAGACGAGTATGCCCGCAGGGCAGCTTATCGAGACCGTCGCTCCTGTCAACAGGTGCGGGACTGGGAACGTTTCGATAGACGTCCGGTGAAACAGGATGCGCGATGCTCTCGACGACGGTTCGGGGGAGGGGTTATACTAGCGGAGGTTCTTCGCCGGGGGCAGCCGAGGCCGGCCCAGATTACCGGGAACGTTGGTCGATGCGATTGGGAATCAGATCGGTATTGATCGTCGCCGTTGCGGCATGGTTGTTGCCCGCGCAGGACGCCCTGGCGTGGGGCCCTGCCATGCACGTGGGGTTGGCCGGCACGATTCTCGAACACCTATCCCTGCTCCCGGCCGCCGTCGCGGGGCTCCTTGCGCGGCACGCCATCCCCTATCTTTACGGAAACATCGCTGCGGACGTTGTGTTCGCCAAGCGTCTTAGTCGCGTACGTCAGTCTTGCCATCACTGGTCGACGGGGCTACGTCTTCTCGATTCGGCGGCGGATCCGCCATCGCGCGCGTTTGCGCAAGGCTACCTATCCCACCTTGCGGCGGATACCGTGGCGCACGCGAAGTTTGTGCCCCGTCAGATCGTTCTCTGCGATTGCAGTATCAACTTCGGGCACTTCTATTGGGAGCTTCGTGCGGATGCGATGCAGTCCGATCAGACGTGGTCGCTGGTGCAACGTGTTCTGCAACACGATCACACACGGCACCACGATGCGCTCGCGGGTCAGATCACCGATACATTGCTCTCGTTCGAGATGAACCGACTGCTCTTCGATCGCATGAACGCCCTTGCGGTACGGCGAGGTTTCCGGCGTACCGTGACGACGTGGAGCCGCTATTCGCGTTTTGCGCTATCGGACGAGTTGCTCGCTGCATACGCGGATGAATGTCTGGACCGAATCCGCTCCGTGTTGACGTTGGGGCCACGATCGTTGGTCTTGCGCGAGGATCCCAATGGGACGTCGGCTTTGATGCAGGTCCGCGTTCGACGGCGGGAGGCACGTCGTTTGCGGCGTGGTGGAAGATGTGTTGGACGTCGGATGTCAGAGGTCGCAGCCGGTCTTGCGCCGGCGCCGGCGGGTTGTTTCGCTAGTGGGGCCGGTCGCACTCCTGAGGCGGGCACGAACCCACTGGTGGAACTCGCCTGATAGTCGGGAGCGCCTCGTGCAAGTGCGACCGGTAGCAGGTCTTCGCAAATCACAGGCGCCGGTATGCCGGCTGCTGCGGGGTCGCGGGCGCGATGTATTTCCTGTTGCGATTGGCCGCGGGCCGCACTAAAATGGGTCGGTAGGCCGGAGTGCGGTCGACGAACCGTAATTGGCTTGGAGGTTCAGCGTGCCTAAGAGTAGTGCGACAGAGACGCATCTGTTTACCTCCGAATCCGTATCCATGGGCCATCCGGACAAGGTCGCCGACCAGATATCAGACGCCCTGCTCGATAGCCTCATCGGCTGTGACCCACAGGCACGCGTAGCGATCGAGACGATGGTGACCACGGGGTTGGCCGTCGTCGCGGGCGAAGTGACCGTTCACAATCAGGACGCACAAAACGCGCTGGGCCGCGCCGAGGAAACGGTTCGCGAAACGATTCGCCGGATCGGGTATGACGACCCTGCGGGCGGATTCGATTATCGAAGTTGCGCCGTGGTCCGCGCCATTCACGAGCAGTCGCCCGACATAAGTCAGGGTGTCACCGCGGGAGAGGGACTGCATTCTGAGCAGGGTGCCGGCGATCAAGGCCTGATGTTCGGTTTCGCCTGCGATGAAACCGAGGCGCTGATGCCGCTACCGATCCAGCTCGCACACCGTTTGGTTGAGGATCTCGCAAAGTTGCGTCAGTCCGGGGAGATTCCCTGGCTTCGACCTGATGCGAAGTCTCAGGTTACGATCGTGTACGAGGGGAACGTTCCGGTGGGGATCGACACCATAGTGATTTCGACGCAGCACGCGGAGGAAGCCGTCGATCCGCAAAAGAGTCATAACATGAGCGAAGCCGCTCAGGCTGAGATTCGTGACAAACTCATAAGGCCTGTCCTGGAGCGCGAGTGCCCGCGGTTTTCGTCCAAGAAGATTACGACGCACATCAACCCGACGGGACGTTTCGTAACGGGCGGACCGCACGGCGACTGCGGTCTCACAGGCCGTAAGATCATCGTCGATACCTACGGCGGCCGAGGCCGGCACGGCGGTGGGGCGTTCTCCGGTAAAGACCCCTCCAAAGTCGACCGTTGCGCAACCTATATGGCTCGTCACATCGCCAAAAACGTTGTCGCTGCGGAGCTCGCCAAGCAGTGCGAGGTTCAGCTTGCCTACGCGATCGGCGTCGCGGAGCCGGTCAGCGTCTATGTGGATACCCTCGGTACAAGCGAAGTTCCAGCGGAGCGCATGGCGCGCATCATTCGCGACGTGTTCCCGCTCAAACCCGCTGAGATTATCGAGTATCTTGATCTGCGCCGTCCGATTTACTTTGAGACGGCGCGTCATGGTCACTTCGGCCGTGAAGGAGCAGGTTTTAGTTGGGAGCGGACCGATCGCGTCAGGGAACTGCGGTCAGCCGCTCAGGTTCTTCAAGCCGTTTAGACCGTTCTCCGGATCGCGCGCCGAGATCATGCTTCGGTCCGGATCAAGCCCTATAAGTGCCCCCGTGTTCTGAATTTCAAATAGCGGACCAATCGTGTCCCGAATGCAACAGTGTGCGCGACGAGGCGCCGCTGGTCTATCGCCCACCCATGCTGTGTACGGCTAGCGGCTAATAAAACTTGGGCGCACGGCGGGGATGTTGAGATTGCCGCGCTGGAGCGCTTCGTCCGTTCTTATTGCTGCGAGTTACCGGAAGCTACATCCGGCACGGCTGCCGGCGGGTCACCACGTCACGACGACCGCAACAGGGCTGAGCAAATCAAGGGCGTTAATGGCATACTCGATAAGGAGTAGGTGCGGTCGGGGTACGCCCGCACGGAAGGGGTGGTGAAGTTTTGACGAACACGTGGCAGGCGGTCCGCAGATTCCTGACCGCTGAGGAGGTTCCTCGGTGGTTTGGTCTGTCGTTGGTATTGATCTATCTGGTCGGTCTGGGCACCGTTGCGCGCGTGGGCATCTCACTCGCCCGGCGCGACGCGGCGGAGTCGTTCGGTGAGAGCAGCCGCTACGCTGTGACCCTGTTGGCCGATCGAATCGCGTTCGATGGCGAAGCGCTGGAGAGCGAAGCGGCGAGACTCAGCGCGTTTCGCCGAGCGCTGCGTGAAATCACGAGCGCGCTACCGACGCGTTCGGCGCGGATCATTCGCGGTCAGCGCGTGATCGCCTCGACGCGTTCCGGCGAAGTGGGCAAGCGGGTCGAGGACGGACTCGTGGGCGACTGGCGCCGCGGGGAATGCGAAATTACGCTGATCGCAGGCGTAGACGACGGCGCCCCCGACCGTCGCGTTCGGGTACCGGTCGTTTCCACTTCCTCAACGGCGTTCTCGTCGCCGGTAGCAGGTGGCGATGGTACGAGTGCATTGACCTACCTGGACGTTGTGTTCCCAGCGGATCCGACCGCGTCGGCGGGCTTGGCGGACCAAGCAGGAACCCTGGCCGTCGTTCTGATTGTCTTGGGCGCGCTCTTCGTCACCTACCGATGTCTGCGCGAGCAGCTACGCAGCGCACGCAGGATTGCGAGTCGCCTAACCTTACACCGAGACAGGATCGAGGATGAGCTTGGCTCGCTCCACATCAGCGACGCCGCCGACGGTGCTACGGTCGGATGGAACCAATTGGTCGCGTTAACGCAGCAGTTGTTGGAGGCCGTTCAACGCTCCGATGCCAATGAGGAGCTGTCACGTGCGCTTCAACAATCATCCGGGGGCATTGTCGCTGACGCGCTCAACGCGCTTCCCGATGGCATCGCCTACATCAATGACGATTTGCGCTTCGAATACGCAAACCCTGCGGCTTGCCGTTTGCTCGGGTGGCGGGCGGAGGATGTTCGGGGCCTGAAGCTCGACGAAGCGGAGTCTCAAGGTGTGGGAGCCAAGATCCTCGCGTTGATCGGTGAAGCTCGCCAGCCGGACGGTTCGTTCGCGGCGTGTACGGAGCTTGCAACGCCGGATGAGGGGAGCGCGGATGTTAGTGCGTATCGTGTCATCACGGTACCGCTTCAGCGGACGCGGCGGGACAACGCGTGTGTCGTCGTCATCCGCGACGTGAGTCAGCAGCTTCGGGCGGAGCGTGCTCGTGAGGAGTTCGTTACGCACGTAACGCATGAGCTGCGGACGCCGCTGACCAACATTCGGGCCTACGCCGAAACGCTCTCGGCTGGGATGTTAGACGATCCCAAAGCGATCACGGACTGCTACAACGTGATTACGAAGGAGACCCGGCGCCTCTCGCGGTTGATCGAGGACATTCTCAGTGTGTCGCAGCTGGAAGTCGGTGCGATCGAGCTTTGCGTGGACGATGTCGATCTGAAGGTTCTGTTGGACGAGGGCTTGCGAGATGTTCGTAGCCTTGCGGACGAGAAGAACATCGATGTGCAACTCGTCCTGCCGCCCAAGGTCGAACCGATTCGCGGCGACCGTGACAAGCTCGCCGTCGTCGTCAACAACTTGCTCGGCAACGCGATCAAGTACACACCCAACGACGGAAACGTCATCGTCGGTTTCCAACTTAGCGGCGACAATGTGGTGATTACCATCAAGGACAACGGAATCGGAATTGACCCCTCGGAACACGCCCGTATTTTTGAGAAGTTCCAGCGAGGAAGCAATCCGGAAGTGTCTGAACAGACCGGTACGGGAATCGGACTCTACACCGCCCGCGAGATCACGCGTCGACATGGCGGTGAGATCGAGGTGATCAGCGAGAAGGGGCAAGGCTCGACCTTTCTCGTACGTCTGCCGCGGCGTGAGAGCCGCGCCGGTGTGATGAGCACGACGGAGGGCGTTGCTCATGGCTAGCATCCTGGTTGCCGACGATGACGCCCACATCGTTCGCGTACTGGCCATTTGGCTTCAGCGCAACGGTCATCGCGTGATGACGGCGCGTAACGGGCGTGAGGCGTTGGAGCTCATTGAGACGAACGATGTCGATCTGGTGATATCAGATATGAACATGCCCATCCTCGACGGGGCAGGGCTGGCGGAGGCGTTGCGGAAGGGAATCGGTGCGGACATGCCCATTTTGTTGTTGACCGCACGTTGCGACCACGCGGCCATGCGAGAGAAGCTTGCCCCTTTGAACGTGAGCATCTTCCCGAAGCCGTTTCTACCCTCGCAACTGGTGGCCGAGGTTGATCGTAGGTTGGGCTCGCCGATCCGGTAGAGAGAAAAGACCGTAGCGCGGATAGATAAAGATGTCGACGCGGACACAATTACCGCAGAACCGCGACAACGCGGTGGATTGCCTGGAGCGTTTGTGTGCTGCGCTCTCACCGGAAGACCAAAGCGAGCGCCGCCGGAGCGCACTGGGGTCGATCAAGTCAGCGATCGATCAGGTGATGACGGAACACGCAGGTATGGCCGACGAGCTGTTGCTCGTTTACGAGCAACTTGGCGTCATCTTTGAGATCACGCGTGAGCTGCCGACGGTTCAGGAAGAGTCGGAGATTGTCACGTTGTTCGTCGCCAGCTTGCGGCGCAGTTTTCAACAGCGGCGTGTGCTCGTAGCGCAGCGGACGAGTGCGGGTGCCTGGTCGTTTGACGATGGCGCCTTTAGTGGCGATCGATGGCTTACGGATTTTGTGGAGCGGGGAAGTCAAGATACGGGAGTCGTCGTCGAACCGTGGCCCGACGAGGATTCGCAAGACTCGTTCGTCGAAGCGATGGTCGGTCCGGTGTGGTCGGGCGATACGTTGCTGTTCTCTATTGTACTACTGCGAGCTTCGGAGGCGGTGGAGTTTCGTGCAAGCGAGATGCTTTTGGTGGAATCCCTCACCAACTTTTGCGGCGACCTGATTCGCAACCACAGGCTCGTGCAGGAGTTGCGCGAGTTGTCGGTCTCGATGGTGCGTTCGCTCGTCAACGCCGTCGATCAGAAGGACGAGTACACGTGCGGTCATTCGCTGCGTGTTGCCTTCTATGCAACCAAGTTGGGGCGTCATCTGAAGATGCGTGAGGTGGACCTTCAGATGTTGCAATGGAGCGCGTTGCTGCACGACGTGGGCAAGATCGGCATCCGCGACGACGTGCTGAAAAAGGAAGGGCGCCTGACGGATGATGAGTTCAGCCACATTAAGGAACACCCGGTCCGAAGTCATCGCGTCGTTCGGGAAGTGCCGCAGCTTTCCGACGCGCTCGACGGGATTCTCTACCATCACGAACACTACGACGGGGCCGGGTATCCGAAGGGTCTGGTGGGCGAGGAGATTCCCTTGCAGGCACGGATCATTCAGATCGCCGACGTCTTCGATGCGCTTACCTCCAACCGCTCCTATCGAAAGGCGTACGACTGGCGGGCGGCGCTGGACGTGATGGCCGAGGAGGCCGGCACAACCATCGACCCGCGGTTGCAGCGGGAATTTGACGGCTTGATACGCGGCGAGCTGGAGGGCAACCCTGACGCGTGGGTCCGAATCGTACGGCAAGCCAACTCCTTCGCACAAACTGTGGAAGAAGTGATCGTAGACAACCGGGAGTCATGACGTGACACTAACTCTACTCTTACCGTGGTTTCCGATCCTCCTCGCTGTCGGGGTCGGAGGCCGTCTCCTGGGCCGAACCCGCGGCTTCGCGCTGGGTTTCCTGAGCGCCATGTTCTGGGTCGTTCTCGTGCAGGCATCTGCGGGAACTGGAATCTGGCGCGATCCGTGGACGCTCGTTACGGTGTTGGTTGGAGCGGTCGCGATTTTCGCGATGGGCGGGTGGTCGGGCCAACACGACGCCGAGTCCGTCGGTCGCAGCGAAGGAGTTGCCGCCGCTGAAGTACAACAACTGGGGGTATCTGCGGGCGGGCACGCGGTCGTGGGCCTCGAACAGATCGCCAGCGTGATCGAGCGATTCGACGACTGGTTGACCGAGCACCGCTACGACAGAGATCCTTGGCCTGACTTTGCAGAGTTCATCCGCGGCGTTCTCTACCGCTGTTGCAACGCGACGCACGTTAAGACGTTCCGGTTGCTCAACGACGGAACTGAGCTGCAGACACTTCGACAACCTGATCCGTTCGATGAACCAGAGCGAATCTCGACGGGGGAGGGCGTTATCGGACAGGTTGCCACTTCCGGCCGATCTTGGGTTGCGGTTGCGTCGGCGCCCGCCGCACAGCGCGAGCCCGGAATCTCGTGGTGTTTCCCGATTTCCCGAGGGGCCCGGCGCGTCGGCGTCGTTGCGGTAGGAAAGCTTGGCGTCGATCCGGTCGCGAGTGCATCGCTACTAAAGGCCGTATCCCATCTCGTCGGGCAATTCTGGAACACGCTCAGTGAGGTTGGGCAAAGCCGAAGTGCCGCACAGGAGGATCCGATCTCCGGTCTATACACACGGCAGGCGTTCCTCCACGTCGCTCAACAATCCTTGCGAGAGTCGTATCACCTGGACGAGCCCGTAGCGGTCGCTGTTGTTACGGTTCAGGGCTTGCGTGAACTCAACGACGCCGGGCGGTGGGAGGTCGCGGACGAACTCATCCGTGCCGTGGGCGATCTGCTTCGACGCAAAATGCGCCTGGACGATCGAATCGGGCGCTTCGACGGCTCGCGTTTCATCTGGTTGCTGCGCCGCGTCGATTCATCCTTGGCACAGATGATCGCGCGGCAGGTCGTGTCGCGCATCAAGTTGATCTGCGCCGATCCGGATCGGTGGCACGCCTCCATTTCCGTAAGGTGTGGGTTGACGGGAACGGGCACTGAGAAGCCTGATTTGCGCACGCTCGTGTCGCGCGCTCTGGTTCAATCTCACCGCGCCCGGGTCGACGGCGTAGAATTTTTGACCGACCTGCCGCCCGATCCATCAGCGGAAGCGCTAGTAGACACGAGCGCTGCGGAGGTGGTGCCTTGAGAGTTGAGCAGCAGCGCGTCGGAACCGTCGATGTCTTCACGCCGAATGCGGCGATGGTCGACCAGGACGGCGAGGTCTTCATCGAGATTCTACTAAAGCGATTGACGTCACCCAATCCACGTGTGGTCGTTTCCATGCAGGAGGTTGCGTTTATGGATAGCGCCGCGCTGGAGGGGCTCATCGCCGCGGCGGACCAACTGAATCAGACGGCCACCTCGCTGAAGCTGGCGGCGGTAACGCCGACCTGTCGCGAGATTTTCGAGTTAACCGGACTCGCCGGCCGATTTCGTTTCTTCACCGATGTGCAGGACGCGGTGAGGAGTTTCATGTAGGCGGCTCGTGACGAGCTCGCCAATGGTTCCAGAGTAAACTTGTGGCTAACTTAACCATCGAAACCGCAGTACGTCTGGGCGATCAGCTCGTCCGTGATGGACTTATTACGCCCGAGCAGCTTGTCGAAGCGCTCTCGCGACAAGGTCAGGCGGGCGGTCGAATCGGCTCTGCGCTCATTGAGATTGGGGCTATTTCATCTGCGGCGCTGGTCGAAGCCCTTTCCGAACGCTTGGGCGTCAAGGGTTGCGTCCTCCGTCACGGGTTGATTGACCCCAAGGTAGCCAAGTCCGTCCCACGAGATGAGGCGGAGCGGTTGCGCGTGTTACCGATGTTCCGCGTTGGTGACGAATTGACGGTGGCGATGTTGGAGCCTCAGTCGCTTCCGATTGCGGATCGGCTGCGGGCTTTGGTCGGTTGCGAAATCCGTCCGATTCTCGCGTTGGAGGATAATCTGGCGGAGTTTCAACAGAAGTATCTCGCCGAGGAGGTAACGGTCGATTCGTTTCTTGCGTCGATGGAGGAAACGGACATCGAAATCGACGAGAGCGAGGCGATTGACGACGGTGCGATTACCGACCTGGACAAGATGGTCGAGGGCAGTCCGGTGGTCAACCTGGTGAACCTCGCGATCCTCACGGCACTACGTGCCGGCGCGAGCGATGTACACATCGAGCCCGATCGAGACGCCACGCACATCCGGTGCAGGGTCGACGGTCACCTCAGGGAAATGCTCAAACCCCCCAAAGGTCTGCACGCTGCGATTGTCTCGCGGGTTAAGGTGATCGGGCACATGGACATCGCCGAGAAGCGCCTGCCGCAGGAGGGGCGCGTGCATCTGGTAGCCGACGGGCGCGAGATAGATTTACGCGTGTCAACGATGCCTACCGTCCTCGGAGAGAAGGTCGTCCTGCGCATTCTGGATAAGTCCAATCTAAGTCTTGATTTGAGTACGCTGGGTGTGGGCGACGATGACCGCGCGGCGATCGAGACGATGCTTCGAAGTCCCTACGGTCTCATCCTGGTGACCGGTCCTACGGGTAGCGGAAAAACGACGACCCTTTATTCGTGCCTGGATCTGCTGCGTAGCGAATCGACAAACATCGTTACGATCGAGGATCCGGTCGAATACCAGCTTCCACTGATCAACCAGGTTCAGGTTAACGAACGGGTCGGCCTCACCTTCGTTCGGGCTCTGCGATCCATACTTCGCCAGGATCCGGACATCATCATGGTGGGGGAGATTCGTGACGAAGAGACAGCGCGCGTGGCGATCCAGGCCGCTCTGACGGGGCATCTTGTGCTCTCGACGCTCCACACCAACGACTGTCCCGGCGGCGTGATGCGATTGCTGGACATGGGTATTGAGCCGTATTTGATTTCCGCATCGGTTCTCGGTTTCGTTGCCCAGCGTCTTGCACGCACCATCTGCCCATCTTGTAAGGCGTCGTATTATCCCCCCCCCACGTTGCTTCAGAGTGTCGGTTGGGAACGCAGAACGAACGAGCTTTTCCAAACGGGCGAGGGATGCCGGCGCTGCAACAATACCGGGTTCCTGGGGCGGAGTGGCATTTATGAGATCATGCTATTGGACACCGAGCTGAAACGTATGATCCAAAACAGGGCCTCGGAAAGCGACATCAGAGTCTACCTCGCGCAGGTCGGCTGGCGAACCCTTAGACAGCGGGCACTGGATCTTGTCGAGCGCGGTGATTCGACGATCGAGGAAGTTATTCGCGTCACACGATGGTAGGCCC
>JADFRO010000065.1 GCA_022561255.1 Planctomycetota bacterium
CCTACGGATCATCTCTACGTGAGCCGGCGCTTCGATTGGCCCAGCTATGCGGTGCTCATGACCGATACGGCGCAAGACGCAACGGCTGTTCTGTCCGGTGACACGCGGTTCGATGGCGAGACGCTCGCGCGGCTGATGGCGGGCGCCCGCGTGTCCTTCCATGACGTCCAATTGGAAGATACGCCCGATCCGGTCCACGCACTGCTTTCGGAGCTACGCACGCTGCCCGAGCTCACGCGAAAGAAAACATTTCTCTATCACTACGGCGATAACTGGGACGACCCGCGATATGACTTTGTGGCACGAGAGTTCGCCGGGTTTGCTCAACCTCAACAGCGATACGTGATCTTCGAAGACTAACGACTTGGGGCGTGTCCAAAGCAAACTCCGTTTTCGCGTATCGTTCGACCCCCCCTCTTTCCCCCCTTGGCAAGGGGGGAAAGAGGGGGGGCCGCAATGCGATCTCGGAGAATGCTCTTGCGGACTCGATCACTCCATCGGAAAGACGAGAACGGAGTCATCCGCAACGCTGTACGGCGTCCAACCTGATAACGGTTCAGGTGTTATCCTGGAAGTATCGCTGTGTCCCGCGAGCCTCAAGGGCTGCCCCGATCCGGTTGAGCGCGTGAACGTAGGCGGCGCTTCGCATTCCGATCTGCTTCTCTTCCATCAGGTTATACACAGCGTTGAACTCGCGCTGCATCACTTCCTTGAGCCGCTGCTGGACCTCCTCAAGGGTCCAGTACAGACCCTGGCGATTCTGTACCCACTCGAAGTAGCTTACCGTCACGCCTCCCGCGTTGGCGAGGATGTCGGGCACCACAAGCGAACCATGTTCTTCGAGAATCGGCTCGGCTTCGCTTGTCGTGGGACCATTGGCCACTTCGATGATTACGGACGCCCGGACACGTTTCGCATTCTCAGCCGTGATCTGGTTCTCAAGCGCGGCGGGAATGAGGATGTCAACGTCCAGTTCGAGGAGTTCTTCGTTGGTCAATTGATCGGCCTTTACGGCCTCACACAAGGAGCCATCGCAGTAGACCGCTTCCAGGTTCCTTGTTTCGTTCTTGACGTGAATCAGGCTCGGAATGTCGAATCCCTCGGCCTTGTAGATTCCGCCTTTCGAGTCGCTGACCGCCACGACCTTATAGCCGGCAGCGTGCAAGTGTTGCGCCACGACCTGCCCGCCGTTGCCGAATCCCTGGACGGCGACCCGCATATTGGTAGGCTTCCATCCGCGCCGTTTCTCCAGTTCCTGGACACAATGATAGGCGCCGCGACCGGTGGCGGTGTCACGCCCTAAGCTCCCACCCAACGGGATCGGCTTTCCGGTGATCACTGCGGGAGTGTGGCGTCGAGTGATCTTTGAATATTCCTCCATCATCCAGCCCATGATCCGGGCGTTGGTATAAACGTCCGGCGCCGGAATGTCGGTGTCGGGACCGATGAAGTCGGCGATGGCCTGTATGAAGCCGCGCGACAAACGCTCAAGTTCCAGACGCGACATTTTCTTGGGGTCGACAACAACGCCGCCTTTGGCACCGCCGAACGGGATTCCGACAACGGCACACTTGCAGGTCATCCAGAAGGCCAGCGCCTTAATCTCGTCCAGATCGACATTCGGGTGGTAACGAATGCCGCCCTTTGCCGGCCCCCGTGTATCATCATGACGGACGCGGTAACCCTCGAAGACCTGCAACGACCCGTCGTCCATTCTAACGGGAATGGAAACCTGAAGCATGGCTTTGGGATGCCGAAGGCGCTCCAGAGCTTCCGCGTCTATGTCTGCGTGTTCCGCGGCGACGTCGAGCCGCCTCAGTGCATCGTCAAAGATCGAACCCATGTCTTGCTCCTACACTCTTGAACCCTACGTGGCCCGAGGCGAGAACAGCCTCCGTTTTGCGTGCACTGCGCCTTTTCCCAAGCGCGCTGTGACACGCGAATTCCGAGCACCGCAGCGCTAAGGGAGCGGGCGTACTCGGTTACAAGTCTGACCTGCCCCCGTCCATGGTACCACGAAAACTACGTCGACACCTGTGCCTCCTGTGCCGGGGTTCATGCCACTTTCGGCGGAACCCTTGGGAGGGGCGAGTCTCTGGGAGGGCGAGCCTCCTGGCGAGCCGTGACGTTCGCATGTCATGACGGTTGTGGCTCGGCAGGAGCCTCGCCCTCCCGCGAGGCACGAATCGTCAATTCCCGCCGATTCTGTCACAGACCCCCTCGCCGGTCCATCGATTTCTTGCCCCTCAGATTTTGCCCGAATTACCAGACGTCTCGGTGCCTAGTTTACCAACCGTACTGAATCGGATGTCGGCACAACAAAGACACCCTTCGACCTTGCCGGACGAATCGCCCACGGAGGAGCATCGCCCGCGGACAGGCTTGGGTCGAGGAGGCAACCGTACATCCGTTGTCCATTTGGATGCGCGTTGTCCATTTGGATGCGGGCTATTTGGCAAATATCGGGTAGACTGTCGGAGAGTGGTGCCGCTGGCGCGGTGCGTCCCACTCCACGTTGAGTCGAGCCGCTTGAGGAAACGAATATGGATCCGGAATTAGAGCATGCAGTACTTCTCGTTCGCCGCTTCTTGCGACAATATCGCAAACGAGTCATGGCGGCCGCCGTTCTGCTGGTCGTGATCTGGGCTTCGGGATCTGCGATGTACAAGGTCGAGGCGGACAGCCGAGGCGTCGTCCTACGGCTCGGCCGAATCACCACGAACACGACGCCGGGGTTACATTTTAAGCTGCCCTGGCCCATCGACGTGGTCTACACGGTCCCGGTGGAAAAGGTTCAGTCTCTGGAGTTTGGTTATCGCACAGCCGTAGCCGCGCGACGCACGCAGTTCGCACCGGCTACGAGCGAGCACGAGACGATGGCCCGGATGCTTACGGCTGACCTGAACCTGGCGCATGTCGAGTGGGTGGTTCAATACCGCATCCAGAAGCCGGAGGATTACCTGTTCAACATTGGTGGTGAGCAGCGGAACCATCCGGCCAGGGATGCGGAGGATCTGATTCGCGACGTGTCGGAGGCGGTCATGCGGCGGATCATCGGCGATGCGAGCGTGGACTCCGTTATTACGATCGGTCGTGAAAAGATCGCGGCCGAGGCGAAGGAGGAAATACAGCTAATGCTGGACGGTTTTGAGTCTGGCATCCGGATCGTGGCGGTCAAGCTTCAGTCGGCGACGCCGCCTGACCCCGTGAAGGACGCCTTTGACGCGGTCAACCGGGCCAAGCAGGGCAAGGAGCGGGTCGTCAACGAAGCCAAGGGTGAGCGCAACCGCCTGATTCCCGCGACGCGCGGTCTACGGGACCGGACGATTGCCGAGGCGGAGGGGTATGCGTTGCGTGTGCAGATGCAGGCCGAGGGCCGGGCCACCGCTTTTCTGGCAAAGCTGGTGGAGTACGAGAAAGCCCCGGAAGTGACTAAGACGCGACTCTATCTGGAGGCTATGGAAGACATTCTGATGCAGGTGGACGACAAGATCGTGATTGACGAGTCGCTTAAGGGGTTGCTCCCGCTGCTGCATCTTGGGGTCGGCGAGACGGCGTTGAATCCCGCTGGCTCTCGCCAAACTGGAGGTAGACGATGAGGATCGTACCCGCCGTAACCATATTGATCACCGTCGCGGCAGGCATGCTGACGCTTTCCGCGATATACGTCATCCCGGAAGGTCAACAGGCGGTCATCACCGAGTTTGGAAGGCCCATCAAGGCGGTGACGGAGGCCGGTCCCTATTGGCGAATTCCCTTCGTGCACGAGATCAACCGCATGGAAAAGCGGCTCTTGCCGTGGGACGGGGCGCCACAGAACATGCCCACAATGGACAAGCGACGCATCTTCATCGACGTGTGGGCTCGCTGGCGAATCATTGATCCGATGAAATTCTACATGGTCGTGGGCACCGTCAGCAACGCTCAGCACCGCCTGGATGAGATCGTCGATTCCGCCGTTCGCGGCGTGATCGCAAAAAACAAACTTATCGACGCGGTGCGGACCACCGACAATCCGCTGGTATATGAAAGCGAAGAGTTGGCGCGGGACTGGTCCGCGCGGCGCGAACGCGTGTCCACGGGTCGCCGGCAGATCGAGGCGGAGATCAAAAAGATCGCCAGCGAGGGCCTGACTGACACCTATGGCATGGAACTGGTTGCCGTGCACATCAAGCGGATCAACTACATCCAATCGGTCCGAGAGAAGGTCTACGAGCGGATGAGGTCGGAGCGGATGCGGATCGCGAGCCTGTACGAGTCGGAGGCCGAGGAGGAGAAGAACAAGATTATCGGTCAGACACGTAAGGAGCTGGACGCGATCGAAGGAGAAATGGAGCAGCGCTCAACCGAGATCCGCGGTTACGCGGACGCCAAGGTGATCGAGATCGCGGCCAAGGCGTTCGGCCAGTCCCCCGATTTCTATAAGTTCCTTCGGACGCTGGAGGCGTACAAAAAAACGCTCACGCGGGGAACCCGGCTGGTGCTTACGACGGACAATGAATTCCTGCAGTTGCTTCATGGGTCCGGCGACCGGTCTAAGAAATAGATGGTATTGGAAGGGTTGAGGAGACCTGACAATACTGACCTAGCGCCGTTTCTGTAAAGCTCGTTCGACTTTTTTCTCCCCTCCTTACCAAGGAGGGGTCGGGGGAGGTTCTTGCGGGACGCAACAGACCCCCCTGTAGTCCCCCCTTGGCAAGGGGGGACGAGAGTACGACAACCTTTCTGGAAGTGGCACTAGCTTCCGGATTGCGGTCCAGGCTTGGAGTTAGCATTCCGGTCGGACCGTAGATTGCGGGCTCCTGCGGAGGGCGAAGCTTCGCGCGCAGCGCTGACCTTTTCCGTGAACGTCTCAATGTTTTCGAGGCACAACTGCGACCAATTCTCCAGCGTCTCGCGACGATCCGCCAACTCCATCGGAGTCATGAACGCCAGGTCGGTAATCATTTGCTCTCGCTTGGTGACGGACGGAGCGTCCAGTTCCCAAAGGTGGACGATTCCAAGATGGACGCGTCCGACGTCGGTCGAGTCATCATTGAGCAATGCGACGACGTTGTCCGTGTGTCCGGTGTCGACACAGACTTCTTCCGCGACTTCCCGTTCCACAGCCGTGCGATATGCGTCGCGGAAATCCGAGTTGAATAATGGGTTCTCATCACCCGGATTGATGTGGCCACCGATGCCGATCGATCTTCGTCCGACGAGTCGAGTCTCTCCCGCGCGCCGACCGCGCACGTAGCTGAGGTATTTTCCGCCGCAAACCATGACGACGTAGGGAATGAGTTGCTTGTACGTTGGATCCTGCTCGACTTGGGATCGCGGCATGAAGCGAGGAACGCCCGCGACAAAGATCGCGTCGAGCAGGCGCTTCACATCGAACGTGATACCTTGAAACAATCCCGATTGTTCCAGTACCGTTCGCTCGACAACGAGTACGTGTTCTTCCTTGGCCATCGGGTCCGTTCCTTCGCATTCGATGCGGACTGTTCAAGAAGGGCAGACTTGAACGCGTCGATACCCTCGATCTCGAGTGCATCCGCCGGGATTTAGAGCGTAATCGAGCGGTCGTAGGCGTCAAGATGTTACGCTTTTGTTCACCACGCGGCGTTGATCAGAGCCGAGACCGTGAGGGAGCGGGCCAGGCAACGATTTACTGTGATGTTCACCACGCTCCCAACCCATCCAACGACGAGCCATAGGACACTAGCTCGCGGGTGCGATGGTACGTCCCAGCCGCGCACTGAGACGATCGTAGAACTGAAGTGCGACGGCTTGCTCCGCCTTGATGACGGCGTCCGCGCCGAGTTGGGTGGCCCGCATTCCCTGGGAAGCGTAATTGGTTCGGGCGATGATGTAGATGTCAGGGCAGAGCCGGCGGGCAAGCGAAGTCGCTTGCAATACCGCCTCCTCGTCAGGAATCGTCAGCGCAAGAATCGACGCCGAATGAAGACCCGCGTCGACGAGCGTTTCCGTTTTCGACGTGTCGCCCTGGACCACGCGGCGCCCGAGTGCCCGCTGCGTCTCCACCGTGACCGGGTTCTTTTCTATGATTGTGTAGGCTAGCTTTGCTCGATCCAAAAGGTCCGCGACGCAACGGCCTGCCAGGCCAAAGCCCACGATGATCACATGACCTTGCGAACCGCTCAGTTCCGCCATCGGATGAAGGGGCGTGACCTGTAACCGAAGACCGTCGGTCCAATCCTGCGGCTCATCCAACTTGATACGCCCATCGCGAAACGTAGCGCCGACGGATTGGCCTGCGTTGGAAGTCAAAGCGTCCCTCCGTCAGCGCAACCGCGCCCAGTTCTCAGGTCGCCTCGCCCCTCGAACGCGACCTTGCGGCGCCGGATAGATCTCGATCCAACGAGCCGATGTTACGACGTTTTTTGCGAGTATTTGCGAATCGCTTCCGCCACGAGGTAGAACGAACCGGTGACGCAGATGATGTCCTCCCGGCTGACGGCGCCGAGGGCGATCTGCATGGCGCCATCGAGTCGGCTGGCGACCTGGGCCATCTTTCCGGAGTGTTCAATGTACTGCGCGGCGAGCTCAGCCGGCTCGGCTGACCGTGGCGAGCCGGTGCTCGTAAAGATTACTTTGTCGGCCCCCAGTTGAAGCCGACGGATCATACCGGCAATGTCCTTGTCTTTATGGCATGCGAAGATCACCACCATCGAGTCGTACGCAATGTTCTGTCCAATCGCATGCATCAGTGCCGCGACGCTGGCAGCGTTGTGTGCGCCGTCCACGAGAATCTGCGGCGATTCGGCAATCACTTGCATGCGACCCAGTAGATCGACGTGGCTGAGTCCTTCCATCGCGAGCTGATCGTCGATAGCGAATCCACGTTGCTTGAGAATATCCAAGAGGCCCAGGGCTACGCTGCAATTCACGGCTTGATGCTCGCCCAGAAGGGGTACGTGCAGATGCTCAAACCGACTCGTCGGCGTTGTCAGGCAGATGCGCGCGTGTCGCCCCGCTGAGCGCGAGAACTCGAACCGGTAGCTGAAAGCCACGTCCTCGTTGGAGTAACGCAGAGGCGCCGCCACGGCATCCGCCGCCTCGCGGATGATCTCTCGAACGCTGGGAGGTTGCGGAGCGCTGATGACGGGAATCTTTTTCTTGAAGACGCCGACCTTTTCCTTAGTGATTGATTCGAGCGACGTTCCGAGCTGCGGGAAATGGTCAAGGCTGATGCTTGTCAGGCCCACGACCTCGGGGTGGATCACGTTGGTTGAGTCCAACCGTCCGCCCAGGCCGGCCTCGACCACGGCCAAGTCGACCTCCTGATCCGCAAAGTACTTGAACGCCGCGGCCGTAATCACCTCAAAATACGTCGGGTCCGGGACGCGGGCTTTCGTGGTCACTGGAGCCACGGCCGCGATGGTCCGGGCGAAAGCAGCCTCGGAGATCATCTTCCCATCCACCACGATTCGCTCGCGCAAACTCAGGATGTGGGGGGACGTGTAGAGCCCGACGCGTATGCCGCAGTGGCGCAGCATGCACGCGAGCATCGCTGCCGTACTACCCTTGCCCTTGGTCCCCACGATGTGAACCGATTTGAACTCGCGGTGGGGGTTGCCCAACTCGCTGAGGATCCGGTTCATTCGCGCGAGGCCGAACTTGCTCGAGCTGTACTGCCGACCGATAATTCGCTCAAAATTCGTGAGTGAATCCAAATAATTCACTGCAGAACGAAAAGTTCGGATGTCCTTGGCGCTCGGCTTGGGTCGTGTCGCTCGTTTTGGTCTGGTAACTGTGGCTCTGCTCATCGGGTGGATTCTACTCGCATTTCGCGGAATCGTCAACGCGGAATAATCGGCACATTCGGCACAATCGCTTCAGTGGAATGTACGCGTGTTTGTACTGTAACATTTTGTAACATAATATGTTACATCTTTTTTCGCTGACTGGGTCGGCTCGCCGGCAGGTGCCGAGCGCGTTCGTCGACTCGGGGTGCTTGCCAGTATCCTGGCTGCAGAATCGCCTTCGACCAGGCGACGCGTGATGGAGGACGTCGCCGGGCAAGATTGGCAGGGCGGCCTCTCTTGGATCCCGAAAGCAGCGTTTCTACGTTTTAGGGTGGGTTTCGGGCTTGGATAAGGTAGAATCTAGCCATGGACGAGCCGATTCGGGACATTTCACGCAGCCCGACTAAACTTACAGTGGAAACGGATATTCTCGGCGTGATCGGGGAGCGGCTGCGGACGTGTTGCGGTGCTATGTCGGCGAGCTCCGTCGTCGTGGTTACGGATCACCAGGTCGGCGAGCTCTACGCCGAGCGTGTTCTCGACTCGTTGCGGGGGGCGGGTTTTGTCGTCGGCGAGTTTCGCATCGATGTCGGTGAGGCATCCAAGAGCCTTGAGGTCGCTGCTTCGATCTACCAGTATCTAGCGGTACGCGAGTTGGATCGCGACGGCGTGATCGTCGCCTTGGGCGGGGGCGTGGTCAGTGACCTCGCGGGGTTTGTGGCGGCGACGTGGATGCGTGGCGTGCGTTTTGCGATTTGCCCCACGACGGTCGAGGCCTGTGTGGACGCTGCGATCGGCGGTAAGACAGCCGTCAACATTCCCGCCGCAAAAAATCTCGTCGGTGCGTTTCATCAGCCGATCCTTGTGGCCATCGATCCGTCGTGCCTGCTAACGCTCTCGCCACGTGACGTTCGTTCGGGTCTAGCCGAGTCGGTTAAGCACGGCGTTGTACTCGACCCATCGTTTCTGGACTGGCACGAACAGCATGTGGAGGCGATCGTAAGGCTCGACTCGGCCACGCTTACGGAGCTGATTCGTTGGAACATTCGTTTGAAGAGCGGGATCGTCTTGGAGGACGCCGAGGAGCGATTGGACCGGCGCATCCTGCTTAACTTCGGCCATACGATCGGTCACGCGATTGAGGCGTGTAGTGGATCCACGCTACGCCATGGCGAATGTGTGTCTCTGGGAATGGTGGCCGTGTGTCGGTTGTCTTGTTCGCTGGGGCTGCTTGCCGTAGCGGATGCGCAGCGTGTGGAGAGCATTCTCAGTCGGTTCGAGCTTCCGACTCGGCTTGCTGATTCGATCGAGTCTGACCGGATCATGGCGGCGATTCGTAAGGACAAAAAGGTTCGTGGCGGCGTGCCGCGGCTGGTTCTACTGGAACGCATCGGTCGCCCGGTCGTCCGCGGGGACGTGCCCGAAGAGGCTATCCGCGAGGCATATGAGTCACTTCTTCCCTGACGTTGCGTTCCACGCGTCGAGCATCTCCGACAACAGTTCGATGGGAAGACCCACGACGTTGGTGAAGCTGCCGTCGACGACTTCAACGAATTGATCACCGACGTCCTGAATGCCGTAGGCGCCGGCCTTGCCCTCCCAGGCTTGTGTGTTGAGATAGGCTTCGATTTCTTCGGCGGGTAGCGGTCGCATGGTGATGTTGGTCGTGGCGTGGCGGGTGAGGCGCGTGCCGCGCGAGGCGTCGAGAAGGGTGATGGCGGTAATCACGCGATGTGTGGTTCCGGCCAGTGTCGTAAGAATCCGTCGCGCATCGTCGCGGTCAGCGGGTTTTCCGAAGATGCATCCGTTCAATTCGGCGATCGTATCGGCTGCGAGAATGAGCCCGTTCGTCACGACGTCGGCGACGCTCGTGGCTTTGAAGATGCTGAGTGCCTCAGCATGGGCGGCGGGGGAGATGCCCTTGTCGAGGGTCGTGGGCTCTTCGTAGGGTGAGACCTTTACGTCGAAGGCGTATCCGTGCTCGCGCAGCAGTTCCGCACGTCTTGGGCTGGCCGAGGCGAGGATCAGGCGGTAACTGGCGCCTGGTGGTGGCGGTTGTGATGCTGTCATGTCGGCTCCCGCGCGCGAATCGAGCATACCACAAAACGGCAGAACTACGGCGGAGTATCGCGGCGAAAAACCGTAATCGTGGGGCTGATTTTTCCCGGTGTTGGGGCGCAGAAGCCGGCGAGTGAGAGCCAGGACGAGCCGGTGCCCAGATACTTACCCTCAAAGACCGCCACGGGTTTGTAGCCGAGGTGGCCGGCCAATAGCTGCGAAACGCACGCGGCGCCCGAATCGGGAAAGTCCGTCCGGTCGTAACTCGCTAACATGAGGAACTCCGGCTGGGGTTGATCGAAAGAGGTTACGTCGGCGATCACCGGAAAGGTCGCATAGCCGAACTCATGAACGCCGAACCCGCCGATGTGGAAGGGGTCGTCGAGCGAATCGTCTACGAAAACCCGGACAACGGATTTTTCATCGCGCGGTTGCGGCAGGAGGGCAACCCCGAGTTGGTGACATTCGTCGGCAATCTCATGGCCGTATCGGCTGGCGAGACGATCCGGATTAAGGGCCGCTGGGTGAACGATCAGAAATGGGGCCGCCAAGTTCGCACGGAGTCCTACGAGACGATTCTCCCCAACACAGTCACGGGAATCGAGCGCTACCTTGGCAGCGGATTGATCCACGGCATCGGCAAGGTTTACGCGAAACGCTTGATCGAAGCCTTTGGAGTCGAAACGCTAAAGGTGATCGATACAGATCCGGACCGCCTCACCACGGTGGAAGGCATCGGCCCGAAACGCGCGAGCCAAATCCGCGAGGCATGGGAAGGCCAAAAGGCCATCCAGTCGATCATGGTTTTTCTTCAAGGCCACGGAATCGGCACCGCCCAAGCCGTCCGCATTTACAAACGCTATGGCGACGCGGCGGTGGCGGTGCTCCGGGAGAATCCGTACCGATTGGCCGAAGACATTACGGGCATTGGCTTTCAGGGCGCCGACAAGATCGCCGCGAGCCTCGGCATCGCGAAGGATTCCGCGCAACGCCTCGAGGCGGGACTCCATTATGTCTTGCAACAAGCGACGGGCGAAGGGCACGACTTCCTTCCCGAGCAGGACCTGTTCGAGCGGACCGCGTCGTTGCTGGAAGTGGAAAGCGGAGCGCTGGCGTCCGCGCTCGTGTCGATGGTCGCCGGGGGCGATGTGGTTCGCGAGGGCGATTCGCTGTTCTTGAGCGCGCTTCACGCCGCTGAGCGCGCCTGCGAAGTTCATCTCAAGCGCCTTCTGCGCACACCCAAGGGCGGGATATCCATAGACGGGCCCAAGGCCGTCGAGTGGGTCGAGGCCAACCAGAAAATCGCGCTTTCCGAGGAGCAAAAACTTGCGATTCTGGAGGCGGTCGATTCCAAGGTGATGGTCCTCACCGGCGGGCCGGGCACGGGAAAGACGACGCTCATCAATTGCATCATCCGGATATTCGGGAAGAAAGGGTTGAACGTTCT
>JADFRO010000382.1 GCA_022561255.1 Planctomycetota bacterium
CTGGCCGTCCTTTCGGCGATGCGATACCTGACCCACGGAAACGCAAACGGAGCGCGACGCCACTGGTGGACCATGTGTCTCTGTTGCGGAGCGGCCTTGGGAATGGTCCTGTCGTCTGCACCGATCATCGTGCTCATCCCGATCGTTGCCTGGATCGCGGGACGAAGGAACCTCGCCACCGGCGCGGACGATCTTGGGATCGCTAAGCAACCGTCCTGGATCACGGAGGCATTCGCAGGCGTCGCCGCTGCAGCGATCGTCTATCTCACGACGAACCCCTACATCGTCATCAACGCCCTGACCAACCGCGAAGTACTCGCCAGCAACTTCGGCAACTCGCTGGCGATGTATCAGATCGCGCGACTCGGCGAGGGATTCGTGCGCGTTCTCGAATTGACCGTTGAAGGGGCGACGCTGCCGATACTGGTTCTCGGCGTAATCGCTTGCGTCGCGGCGACCGTCCGCAGAGACCGGACCATCGCCGAGCGAACCACGGTAGCCATCCTCGCAATCCCCGCCGCGATATTTTTCGCTCAGTTCGTTTTGATCGGGGCGGGCAAGCCCGCCGAATACGGGCGCTTCGGCATCTTCACCAACACCGCCCTGGCGATCGCAACAGCCTGCTGCGTGATGCACACCGTATTTCGATGCGCCCGTTGGAAACGGTACGTCGCCGGTGGGATCATCGTGGTCTGGGTGGGATTGTTCGGCGCCGCCTACCTTATGAACTTCCACCTGGACGCGACGGGCCGGGGATCACGCGTCGAGCTTGCGCAGTTGATCGCCAACCAAACCCCGGCCGGTGACTCGGACCAGCCGCCTCCGACGATCTTCCTTCGATCCGAGCCCGCTCCCTACGGCTGCCCCCCGCTGGATTTTGCGAGCCGCACCGTCCAACTCGTACCGGCACGAGCCGCGTTTCCTCCGCTGGCAACGCCCGAAGGATCCATCTTGATCGAGACCGACGACGCTCCCGGCGTAACGAAGGCGGCGCTGACGCCTTGGGCTCGCGGTTGGGGCACCTACGCGATGGCCAACCGTTCTCCGCCACAACGCCCATCAGTTGGGCCAACAAGCCCTTCCGTGTAACGGAATCGACTGACACCGAGGCACGCCCCGCTCGACCATCACGCTCCGCTCAACCGTAGTGGACCGTCGGCAGTGCGCGGTCCGTGTGGACCAACCGTAGTGGGCGGTCCGTGTGGACCGGCCGTAGTGGAAAGCCGTTCTCCTCCCCCCCTTTATAAGGGGGGGATCAAGGGGGGGTCGTCTGCAGCGCTTGAGTACAAAATGCACTACGGTCAGCAAACGCTGATGTTTCAGTTCGGTCGGAGGTGTGGTCGATAGTTATCCTGCCGCGAGTCGACGGGGCCGAGTATCGAGGTTCAGGAGCAACGAATGGGCAACTCCCTTTGCCACTTTGAATTGATGACCAGCGACGTCGAGAAGTGCAAGGCGTTCTACGGTTCCGTCTTCGATTGGCAGTTCGACGGGGATACCATGCCCGGCTATACGCTGGTTCAGACCGGCCAGGATCCGCCCGGTGGACTGTTTCCCAAACCCGAAACCGTCCCGTCTGCCTGCATGAACATTTATTTCACCGTAGACGACATAGAGACAACGCTGAAGAGCGCTACCGACAACGGCGGCGAAGTCCTGGTGCCCAAAACCGCAATCCCCGGCGTGGGCCACTTCGCCATGTTCACCGACCCGGAAGGGATCGCGGTCGGCATCATGCAGCCGGATGAGTAGGATCGCAGCGCGAGAGGGAGGGCGAGGCTCCCGCCGAGCCATGAACGGTGTCGAGACCGCCGTCGGCGTCATGCCGCCCGGTGGGTAAGGCCGGTCACACAAACCGTTGAAGAAAATCGAACGATCGTTGTGCTACCATCGGAGCGTCGTGGCTGTGGCGGGACAGCTCAACGTGAACGGGCCCCGCGTAGTCAATCCTCCGAAACGCCTCAAACACCGCGTCGAAGTCGAGGTCGCCGTCGCCGAACGTGAGGTGCTCGTGGACGTCACGCCGCATGTCCTCGACGTGTACGTTCCACAATACGTCACGCCACCGCTCGACGTGCTCTGCGATGTTCCCGTCGCGCAGACAATGGACGTGCCCCACGTCTATCGTCAATCCCAACAGCGGATGCGCTAGCGCTTCGTGCAACCGTGCGAAGTCAGACATCGTGGCGATCAGCATACCCGGCTCGGGCTCGAAGCTGAGCCGAACGCCTTCCGCCTCCGCGTGGCTCAACACTTCCCGCAGGCTGGCGACCAGGCGATTGAATTGCTCATCGTGCGTCGCCTCGTCGTCCCGCGCCCCAGACCAAAGTGAAACGCTGTCGGCGCCTACGCCGGCCGCAATGTCG
>JADFRO010000066.1 GCA_022561255.1 Planctomycetota bacterium
CCTAGGGTGCCGAATTGGCGTTGGTCCCTGCGCACCCGGCGACGACGCAGGTTTCGGTCTCTGCGGTTCTCGGACGTTCTCGCAAGGAGCGCGGACGCCACCTCTGTAACGCTCCTGCGGAGGGCGACTCTCCTGCGGAGGGCGACTCTCCTGCGGAGGGCGATGCTCCTGCGGAGGGCGATGCTCGCACCACCAAGCGTAATTGGCTCTTCGACCTGGTGAATCAGATGACCCATGCGGCAACCAACCCACCGGCCTGCGCTCCTGCGGAGGGCGGCGCTCCTGCGGAGGGCGGCGCTCCTGCGGAGAGCGACGGTCTGAGAATCGTCCCGTTTCGAGCGGTGTCCGGTACGCTGGCGGTGGCGGTGGTCGCAGCCACGCTCGAAGTCCTCTTGCGCAGTACCACCGAAGGGCAATTCGCGCCCGTGTCTGGAAGCCTGACCGCCCAAGCACAGCTGGTCTCACTTGCCGTTTACACGAACGTGGCCCTGGTAGGTACGGCTGCGTTGTGTCTACTGGCTGTCGGTTTGTTGATCGGGTCGCTGCTGACACTTCTGCGAACAAGGACGCCCCTGCAGAGAGGGACGGCTGTGTCTGCGGCGACCTGGTTATCCGGATGTCGTCCGTCGTTCGTACGCGGAGTTAAGGTCTTCACGGTCGCGAGTCTGATCGCGTTGGCGGCTGCTTGGATCTACCTTCCGGACGCGGAAAAACTCGTGGTCGCGAGTCTGCATCCCCTGGCGGCCTCAGCGATCGCCGCAGGCGTCGGTGCATTGATGGGATTGGCGGTCTGGCAACTCGGCCTGTCCCGGAAACCGAAACTGATGAACCTGACGCGCGGATGTGTCGTGTTGGCCTGGATGGTGTGCGTGGTTATCACCGGAGCGAGCATCGTCACAACGGATCGATACTTGTGGGTATCCTTAACCCCTGCGGAGCGCGACACTCCTGCGGAACGCGACACTCCTGCGGAGAGCGAAGCTCCTGCGGAGAGCGAAGCTACTGCGGAGAGCGAAGCTACTGCGGAAGGCAACAGGCCGCCCAACATCGTGCTTGTTATCTTGGACACACTGCGCGCGGATCGTGTCGGCGCGCTCGGCGGGTCAGCACTGACGCCCAACCTTGATCGATTGGCTGCCTCTTCGATCATCTACACGCAGGCTATGAGCACTGCTCCGTGGACCCTCCCCGCACATGCCAGTCTGCTAACGGGACTGTATCCCAAGGATCACGGCGTTAGCTGGGGTCACTACAAACTGGAGGAATACATATCCCCGAAACCAAACGCCTGGGACGTACCACGCTCCAGCGGAGGGCAACGCTCCAGCGGCGCGAGGCGTATGCCCGTTCTTGCCGAGCTGTTGCGTGATAAGGGTTACGACACATTCGCAATCTCCAACAATTGGCTTCTCAACGAGGAGAACGGTTTTGCACGCGGGTTCGATCGCTTTATCGAGACGACCCGTGATCCGGTGCTCAGCCGGTGGCGACTAGCGCTGCAGTGCGGAGCGCTGCGAAACCTCACCTGGCTTGTGGGGTTGTCCGGCGACGCGGGAACGGATCAAGGATCAGCATGGACGAACTGGCTTCTGCGTAGACGCTTCGACACTCTTGCAGACAGCGACGCTCCTGCGGAGAGCGGAACTCTTGCGGAGAGCGGTACTCCTGCGGCGAGCGACTCTCCTGTGCAAACCGAAGCTCCGACCAAGGATGCGAAGCCGTTCTTCGTGATGATCAATTACTTCGAGCCGCACGATCCCTATCGTCCGCCGGAGCGTTTCGTTCAGCGGATGCTGACGCCGAATCAGCAGCTTGCCTATCGGCGACTCCATCAGCGTGAAGACGAGTTGGCTGCTTGCGCCTGCGGGCTGCCCGATGTGTTCACCGATGACCAGATCGAGCTCATGGCACGGCTCTACGACGCGGACGTGGCGTATCAGGATCAGATCGTGGGCGAACTGATCGACATTCTTGATGACGCAGACTTACTCGACAACACGTGGGTGGTCGTCACGAGTGATCACGGCGAGTTGTTCGGCGAATGGGATATGGTCTATCACACCGCCGGAGCCCATTACCAACTGTTGCACGTTCCGCTCATCGTTCGACCACCGGGCGGCGTGGAGGCTCAGCGCGTCGACGCGCTGGTTCAGCCGGTGGATGTCTTCGTGACACTCGCACTGGCAGGTGGAGCGGTGATCCCTGCGGGCGTTGAAGGGACTGCCCTCTCCGTAGGAGCTTACCCCCTGCCGCTAAGAGCGGACGAACCGTCGAAGCGGACCGTCTGCTTCGCACAGACTCACGGGGCGTCGATCGCCGGTCTTTCGGTCACGCAAAGACGGAATTTGCAAACGGATGTAACGCGTTGGCTTCGCTGGATCGACACGGCTTATTCCGACGGCTATCTGCTGGAGACGGATTCGCTGGGACAGCGCCGGTTGTTCGATGTGCAAAACGATCCGGCGATGGAGCGAGACCTTGTGCGGCAGCGGAAGGATGTGGTCAACGCGCTGAGCGAAGTGCTCGAGAACTGGACCGCTTCGGGCAGCGGCGAATCTCCTTCGGCGGGCAACTTCCCCGTGGAGGGCGAAGCTCCTGCGGCGGGCGAAGCTCCTGCGGAGGGCGCAGCTCCTGCGGGGGGCGAAGCGCCTGTACAAAGCGGCGTTGTCGGGATGGCGTCCCGATCTGTCGACAGCCAAACGACTCGTAGATGAAAGGGGTACGTTATGAGACTCAGCCGGAGGCGTAAGATTAGCGTGGCATTGATCGCGGCCGGGGCCGTCTACCTCGGGCCGGCGAGCAGCGAAGCCCAGGCCTACATCGACCCGGGAACGACCAGTAGCTTCTTTTCGTCCCTGGCACCGATCTTAGGTTTGATGATGGCCTTTCTAGCAGTCGCTTGGACGCAAATCCGGCGGTGTGGGGGGTGGTTCCTCACCAAGCTGGCCCTGCGGCGACGCAACGATTCGACGGCCCCATCGGACGCAGAGACGCAGTCAGACTAGGTTCACCTCCTGCCCGGTGGCGTTCCGATTGCCGATTAGAACGTACACGTCATAGGTAGACATCGCGCGCGATAGGCGTCCAGGCCGGGTGGGCGAAGCGCGCATTCACTCCACGCCAACGTAAACCAGTGATCTTATCGGGTTAGCGGAAGCCCTGGTGGCCGCGCGAGGATCTCAGCCTCACGACGGGCTGTACGACTGCAATTGAGACTATATTTACAGTGTTAGGACGTTGATTTCCCCCGCCGGCGGCGTTAGAATGGCGCCGAGGGAAGTCCGCGGGGGAGCGGGGAAGCACCCATCAAGTTGGCTTCGGCCGCACGCCTGCGCATTTGTTCTGCAGCGACCCCTCTGTGCCGGTGACTTGTGAAAGAGAATCCGGAACACAAAACCAGGAGGCGTTCGGCGACTACTCACTATCCGGTGAGTTGCCGTGCGACCGGACGCTTGCGTGGATCGAATCGGAGTTGGCTTAACTCGCCGCTCCCATAAACGCAGAAGCGCGCGACAGGCGCGGATTCGTGCCTTGGGTGCCTTCTACGAAGAGGTTGGCTGTGCTCTCGCCGATTTGAATCCGCGAGATTGAGTAGCGCTGACCGGAGTTTGAAACGGAAGCAGGGGTCGAAAGCAAGTACCACGTGGTTAAGGGGGGGACTCATGTTGCGGCGATTCCTTTTGTACGCTGTTTCGCCACTGTGCGTGGTGTCCGTGTTGGGGACGGCGTGTGATGTGACACCGGACTCCCTGTTCGTTGCGGGCGACGGCGGCATCTTTCGAGACGACTTCGTAGGACGGGTTCTCGACGACGGCTGGAGCTTCCTGGGAAGCGAACCCGTTGCGGGAGGCGATTCGCGCACGCAGAGCTTAGCGGAGCGGCCGGGGTTTCTCCGAATCTATCCGCAAGCGTTAGATGCAGACGCGGAGGGCGGCACTCCGAGCGGTTGGTTGAGGCTGGCACGCGGGGACTTCGTTCTGACCACCCGAATGCAGTTTGTGTCTGTAGCGGATCGTCAGTTGGCCGGTCTAGTGGTCGAGGGCGAAGATGGGCGAGCGGTCACACTGGGACTAATCTCGGTCGTCTTTCCGAGGGAAACGTTCCGCGGTTTCACGTTGCTCGCCGATCGCGGGCCGGATGAGGATCCGGACACGGAATTTGCGGTGTTTGAGGGGACGGACGTCTTTCTTAGGCTGGAGCGCGCGGGCGACACGTTTGAGGGTGCGTTCAGCGAGGACGGTGTGACGTTTGTCACGGTCGGAACGGTGTCGACGGATCTGTCAAACAGTGTTAGGGTTGGTTTGGGGACGATCCTTCGCGACAACTGTGTACAAGATTGCGACCGGTTCGTGCCGGCAGACTTTGACTTTTTCCAGATTGTGTTTCAAACTATCGATCGGGACGGGTAGTGTTTCGCTGTTGCGGCGCGAGTGTTTCAGAAACGGGGTGCAAACGCATGACTTTTTGGATCCACGTGGAATCCTTCCGGGCGAAGCGACGCTTGGCGGGAATCGCCGTTCTGCTCGGGGCCGCTTTGCCGGCCATGGCGGGAGAGGTGATCTTCCGCGATGACTTCAACGCGCCGACGCTGGAGTCCGGATGGTCGTTCGTCCGTGAAAATCCGGAGATGCATAGTCTCACCGATCGGGTGGGCTACTTTCACATCGACACGGAGCGCGGAGCGCTGGAAGAAGGCGGCGTGGCGAGAAATTTTCTCTTGCGCGACATCACTGGTGACTTCGTGTTGGAACTGCGGCTGGAGTTCAATCCGCGCGCGGCGCGAGAGTTTGGCGGAATCCTCGTCTACTTTGACGATGCGAACGCTGTGGCGTTGGGACTGACGTTCGTTTCGGGCGAACGCGGTGAATTTCGCGGGATTGCGTTGGTGGGCGTCGCTGACGGTGACGCAGTTGACGAACGGGCGGTTGCTCGGTTTGATGATGAGAGCGCCGTGAATCCCAATGTGGTCTATCTTCGGCTTCTGCGCAGCGGCGCGCAGTTTGTCGCAGGATTCAGCGACGACGGGACGAATTTCATTGAGTTGGGATCGATAACCGCTGCCCTTCCCGCGTCGGTCCAGGTCGGGCTTGGAGCAGCCAACGGTGACTTTCCCGAGTGCGGCGCCGACTGCGACATTTCCATCCCGGCGGACTTCGACTACTTTCAGATTTCCTCCTTCGACGGTACGCCGCCCGGCGGATCGGACCTCCCGGCGCTCGTCGAGCTGATCCTTGAGGGGCCGGACGCGCTGCAGGGCGGAAGTATGGCGAGTTTCACGGCGACGGCGATCTTCGACGATGACACCGAGCAAGACGTAACGGCTGATGCCGATTGGTCGCTTGCTCCGATCGGCGTCGGCACGATCGATGGAGGTGTCCTCGCAGCCGACCCGGTCGCGGTTACGCAACAAGCGACGATCGTCGCGAGCTACACACACTCCACAACCGCAGTAGGCGAGACAACGCTTACGGCGACTAAGGTCGTTCAGATTCTCGCCGCATCGGGGGGGCCGTCGATGTGCGGGGCGGGCGTTGCGACGCTGATGTGGATGCCGCTACTGTCGTTCGCGATCGTGCGGCGTCGACGACACGGCGTGTGACGCGAGTCTGTTATCGGTCCAACCGACGCACTGCGCGGCGAATGCCGTGCGTTGGGTGCGATACCGAACTTTCGTGTTGAACATCTCGCAAAGCGGTTGTATACTACGTAGTTCGTGAGATCGCGTTGGGGTTCACCGGGACGGAGGACGGAATGAAGCACGCCGGATTGATCGCTCTATTTTGCGTTGCGTATGGAGGGTCCGTGGCGCGCGGCGGTGTGGTCACCTTCGATTTCAATTCGTTGGGCTTGTTCTCTCATGACCTGGCGATAAGCAGCTACATGAGCGAGGTGTACGGGTCGACCGTCACGACGGACGGCGCCCGAGCGACCAACGATCGCACGGACGTTGTTGAGGGCGAGCGAAACCTGTTCATCTCCACGGCATTTCAGTTGCTCGATCGCGGGGATTTTGAGATTCTGTTTGGAGATATTCCGATCGACGCCGCCCGGTTCGAGGGACACGTGATCGACGGAACCTTGGGCGATGACTTTTCCTTCATCGCGTACGACGGCCTGATCGAAGTCTTCTCGTTTTCCAGGGACGACGGCGTGGAAATCTTCGACAGCGGCTGGCTCTACTTTTCCACGCCCGTGGATCGCCTCGTCATTTCCGATAGCGGTCGCAGGGACGTTGGTATTGATGATCTGCAAGTCCAACCAGTACCCGACCCATCCACCGGCGTACTCGCCCTCGTCGGACTCGCTGCGATTCGTCGACGTCGTTCGAATCCGCAGTAGCCGAGCGACTCTACTTTTTTCTCACAAATACGAATTGACTTCCTGGGGAGATTGTGCCCATTCCGCGCGTCTATTCCGTCGCAAGGAGGCCGTCGAGGATTGACTCGAATCGGTTGCGAAATCGATCGAACGCCTCTCCCGTAGCCGGGCCGGAAAAGCCCGTGTGAACGGTGACGATACGATCCTCATCGTCGACAACGATGAGCGTCGGGTAGGCTTTCAGTTCATCGAGCATGGGAAGCGCCGCCGCCGCTTTTTTCTTGTCGGACAGTCCAGCAAGCAGTAGAGGGAACTTGATCTTGTGACGCTTGGCGAAGCGTCGGACCTGCCGCGCGTCGCGCGCGGCATCGCCCGTGAGTTCAAACGCCAGCCCCGTAACCGTAACACCACGACTGCGGTAGCGGCGGTCGAGGTCGACCAGGTACGCTGCCGCATCGTGACAGTTGGGACACCACGATCCGAAAATCTCGATGATTCGCACACGTCCCGCGAACTCCGTCTCTGCAAGGGAGCGCGGTCGACCGTCGAGATCGCGAAAGATCATGTCAGAGAACTTCAATGGACCTGTCTGCTCTGGCGTAAAGAAGCCATCGGCGAGTGCCGCCGTCGCGTCGCGGCGCGCCGTCCACGTTTCATGCCAGGAGTCTCTCGACCAGAAGTCACCGGCGAGCGTCCCGTCGGTCCTGACCCTCGCATCGAACAGGAAGGCGTGCGCACCGTCGAAACACGACAAGCGAAGGCGCCCCGCGTCGAGTACGCCGGCTAGATACCTGTAGTCGCCGGTCGTCGTCAGGAACGTCCCGGTTACCGTTTGATCGGGTCGCGTCTCGAAAATTCCGACGGCCAGGTCTTCGCTGCTTGAAAACTTTACCGACCAGCGCCCTGCGATCGCAACCTCCGCCGGCGTGGCGGATGGAGTCCCGCTCATGGGAAAGCGCTTCGCATCTCCGGCGCGTGCGTGGAACTCAAGCTGCGACCAGCGCTCTCCAGCCGCTTTCTTTCGCCACGTCCCATTGAGTTCGGTGCCGTCGGCGCTCAGCGTTGCGCGGATCGTCGAGTCGTAGTGGTCGATGTCGATCGTCAGAATACTCCCGTCCCACGTCACACGCGGAATCGAGATGCGTTCGGGTCCGTTGATGATCCAGCCGGTCCATTTCGATTCGCGTTGACGTAAGTCCAGACCGAAGGGCAGTTCGCCACCGGGGCAATCCAGCCAGGCGCGCCAATGTCCGCTCTTGGGCGGCGTTGCGCCGGCGTGAGGACTTGCGACGCTCAACGCGCAACCCATCAGCACGATCGTAAGAGGAAGTCGCATGAGGATATTGTAGCTGACTGCCGTCGGGCGCGCCAACTCGACCGGCCGATGGTGTGCTACTGCCACGATTTTCCGAGCAGCCGCCCTACTTCGACCACGTCCTTATCCCCCCGGCCGGAAAGGTTGAGGACGATTGTCTGATCTTTCTTCATCGTGGGGGCGATTCGCAGCACTTCGGCCACGGCATGAGCGGATTCCAGCGCGGGGATGATTCCCTCCGTCTCGCAAAGAATTGTGAACGCGTCGAGAGCGGCTTGATCGTCGATGGCTGTGTACTGCACGCGGCCGCACTGTTTCCAAAACGCGTGCTCAGGGCCTACGCCCGGATAGTCCAATCCTGCGGAAACCGAGTGAACCGGAAGCGTCTGCCCGTGTTCATCCTGAAGCACCAACGTTCGCATGCCGTGCAAGATGCCGGGCGCACCGGCGCTGATCGTAGCCGCGTGTCGGTTGGGTTTCATGTCCTCGCCGGCGGCTTCGACGCCGATGAGTGTCACCTCGTCGTCATCGAGAAACCCCGTAAACATGCCGGCTGCGTTGCTTCCACCGCCGACGCACGCGACGACCCGATCGGGCAGCTTTCCGGTAGCGTCCAGTATCTGTGCGCGTGTTTCGCGTCCGATGATCGCCTGAAAGTCCCGGACCATCTGCGGATAGGGGTGGGGGCCCATGACGCTTCCGATGACGTAGTGCGTGTGCTCACTGGTGCCCATCCAATCGCGCATCGCGGCGTTGATGGCGTCCTTGAGGGTCTTTTGCCCGCTGTCGACCGATACGACACGAGCTCCGAGAAGCTCCATGCGAAAGACGTTGAGCCTCTGGCGGCGGATGTCCTCCGCGCCCATGTAGACGACGCATTCCAGGCCGAAACATGCGGCGGCCGTCGCCGTGGCGACGCCGTGTTGGCCGGCGCCCGTCTCGGCGATTATGCGCTGCTTTGCCATCTGTTTCGCAAGCAACACCTGGCCCATGGTGTTGTTGATCTTGTGCGCACCGGTGTGGTTAAGATCTTCGCGCTTCAGGTAGATCGCTGCTCCGCCGAGGCGCTCGCTCAGTCTCTCGGCGTGGTAGAGCGGGCTGGGTCGACCGACGTACGTCACAAGGCGAGCGTGCAGATTTTCCCAGAACGCATGATCGACGCGGACCTTGGCGTATACGTCTTGAAGCTGCAGGACGGCGGCCATGAGCGTTTCCGGAACGAACTGCCCGCCGAATTCGCCGAATCGCCCATCGGCGTCGGGATTCCAGCGAGAATTCGCCGACGGTAGCAGGTCGATCTTCATTCGTTATCTACGCTTTCAAGCAGTCGAGCCAAGGCAAGTCACGCGGGTTAGCCTTGTCCCGACGAGTCGCGGCGATCCTACCCCACAGGCGAATCGGTTGCAAAGTTAGGCGTGTAGCCTCTACGGCTCGTCGTCGCTATCATAACGCGACGTTTTCATACGTAGCGAGATGACGTCGGGCCACGGGCTGCTCATGACCGATCCTCTTGAAGCGATGAAGGGAGAAGTGGTCGTCCTCGATACGGGTACGCCGATCGTTTATCTCGGCCGGCTCGTGGAAGTTTGCGAGCACACCTTCGTTCTGGAGGCGGCGGACATGCACGACTGCCGCGACGGGCACGCCAAGAAGGACGCGTATCTCGCGGAGGTGCGCAACGACGGCGTCACCGTAAACCGGCGGCGCGTCGTCGTGATGCGTTCGGCGATCATCAGCGTGTCGCGTCTGGCTGACGTGGCGGACGAATGATCGGCCAAACGAAGTCCCGAGCCGCGGGCTCTCCTGCGCAGCGCAACTCGCCCGCGCGGTCGTGTCGGTTATCAGATCGGTAGGCCGTTGTTTTCTTCGAACTCGTAACGGACTGCATCCATGCGAATCCTTGTGACGGGCGGAGCCGGCTACGTCGGAAGCCATTGCGTTCGAGCCTTGTGCAACGCAGGACACGGCGTGGTGGTCTACGACAACCTCAGCAAAGGACACCGCCAGGCGGTCGACGATCGTGCGGAGCTCGTCGTCGCCGATCTCGCCGATCGGGATCGACTATCCTCCACGATGGCTGACCAACGCGTCGAGGCGGTCATGCACTTCGCAGCCCTCGCGGAAGTCGGGGAATCCGTCCGCGATCCGCTCACCTACTATCGAGCCAACGTCGCCAACAGTGTCACGTTGTTAGAGGCGATGCGATCGCACAACGTGAAGCGGTTTGTGTTCAGCTCAAGCTGCGCGGTGTACGGAATTCCGCCCGCCGTTCCGATCACAGAGGAGATGCCCAAGCGTCCGATCAACCCATATGGCCGAACGAAACTCGTTATTGAGTGGCTCATGGAGGATTGCGCCGCCGCGTGGGGCTTGGGTTCGACGGCGCTGCGATACTTCAACGCAGCCGGTGCCGCCGAGGACGGTACGATCGGAGAGGACCACGACCCGGAATCCCACCTGATTCCGCGCGTGCTTCAGGTCGCTCTTGGGCAGCACGACGAAATCAAGGTGTTCGGAGACGACTACGACACGCCGGACGGCTCGTGCGTTCGGGATTACGTTCACGTCGAGGATCTCGGCGAGATTCATCGAACGGCCATTGAGAATCAACCTTCGGGACAGTTCCGTTTCTACAACGTCGGGACAGGCGTCGGTGTGAGCGTCAAGGAACTCATCGCCGCCGCCCGCGACGTAACGGGTCACGCGATTCCAGCTTCGATAGTTGCTCGTCGTCCGGGCGATCCGCCGCAACTCTTCGCCGACCCGGCGAAACTCGCCCGCGAGCTGGATTGGAAGCCGCAGTATCGAGACATTCGCCAGACGATTGAAACAGCCTGGAACTGGCATCGCGACCATCCCAGCGGGTTTGGTGACCCCAAGCGGGCGTGACGGGACCGGCGGTGGACCGGGTAGTGATCGGTTTACATTAGACGGCCAGCTTACCAACTCGCCACATATTTTGTGATTCTTCTATACCCTAGATTGACAAGTTCCATGAACCGTCCACGAAGTTTACATACCTTGAACAAACTTCCATGTACCGCCGACGCCGGCATTGAATCGGGCTTGACTAGGATCAATAGTTGAGTACACTTTGGGCATGGAAACCCACCGCGATCTGCTCAATAAGTTGCGAAGTCGCATTGATTCCGCCCACCGCGATGCCGTGATTGCACTGGATTGCGTCGCGCGATACCTCGAAGAAAACCCTGAAAATAAAGAGGTTTCGTCGAACGGTAAGGCCGGCCTGATCCGTGGGTTCAAGCCGGGTTCGCAACGGGAAACAATCGCACAGTCGCTGACCGAGTTCTTAAGCGTACCGGAAATCGCAGAGCAAACAGGGCTGACCGAATCAGAGATTCGTGGTGCTCTTTACGCAAAAGACTTCCGACGGAAGATCGAAAAGCGGAGAATCGACAAAAAGGTGAAGTTCAGGACGAAAAGGCAGGGTTAACAAAAAAAGAGCCCGCTCGT
>JADFRO010000383.1 GCA_022561255.1 Planctomycetota bacterium
GATGCCTTGATGATAACAACCGCCCGATGGGCCGACCTAACAGCCGACGGTGCGACCAACGCCCAGGACATCGCGGCTGCGAGCGACAAGGTTAAGCCGATACCGGAGGCGTTCACGAAGGCGAGGACGATGCTCATTCCTGGGATTCTGAATCCCTTCCGAAACGTTAACGTTCTTGAGCTTCAAAACACCATCGACGCGGTGAAGAGCTTACCCATGTCTGGACTCATCGCCGGCCCGGAGGATTGCGGTGGGTAACGAGCCGGGCAGGACACGGCACGAACGAACTGCGGCGTGAGAAGCTGTCTTCGTAGGAATATAGCGGTTCGCTTGAATGCGATCGTGGCTTGGGTGTCCCTCACGTTTATTCCGTACTCGTTGTCAACAAAGGACTTACGAATTCTCTGGACATCGTACCGAGTCACGTCGATCCTACCAGTTTTGAGGTCTGCTGGAGGGTGAAATGGGCTTATTCCGCATCGTAGTGACTGTGTTCGGCGCGTTCGTCCGCGATCGTTCGGAACTCGTGATCGAGAACCTCGCGCTGCGGCAGCAGCTTGCAGTTCTGCAGCACAAGTCAAAACGTCCTCGGTTGCGAAAGTGTGATCGGGTTTTCTGGGCGTTGCTGTCCCGGATCTGGCCGAATTGGCGATCCGCGCTCCTCCTCGTCCGGCCTGACACCGTTGTTCGATGGCATCGCCAGGGGTTCAAGCTGTTCTGGCGGTGGAAGTCCCGATTCAAGGTAGGCCGCCCGAGAATCGACGCTGAGATTCGGAGGCTGATACGCCGTATGTCACGCGAGAATCCGACGTGGGGCGTCCCGCGCATTCAGTCAGAGCTCGTGCTCTTGGGACACACGGTGTCGGAAGCAACCGTACGGAAGTATCGGATTCGGAAGCGAAATCCGCCCCCGCAAACCTGGCGAACATTCCTGGATAATCATCTGACCGACATCGTCGCGATCGACTTCTTCACCGTCCCGTCAGCTACTTTCCGCTTACTCTTCGCCTTTGTCGTATTGCGCCACGATCGAAGGCATGTTGTTCATTTCAACGTTACGGCGCATCCGACCGCAGCCTGGACGGCACAGCAGATCGTCGAAGCATTCCCCGAAGAGACAACGCCGCGATTTTTGATTCGTGATCGCGACGGTATCTACGGCCATGTTTTCCAGCGGCGCGTACGGAACATGAACATCGAAGAAGTGGTCACAGCGCCTCGCTCGCCGTGGCAGAATCCGTACGTGGAACGCCTGATCGGTTCGATCCGGCGAGAGTGTTTAAATCATGTGATTGTATTGAACGAGCGACATCTGCGACGAATCCTTCGATCGTACTTCGCATACTACCATGAATCGAGGACTCACTTATCGTTGAATCGCAACTCGCCAGTGAAACGCGAGGTCGAACCGCCCCACCTCGGTCGAGTTGTCGCCATTCCGCAAGTCGGCGGCCTGCATCATCGGTACTCCCGCGCGGCGTGAACCGAATCGGCCCACCCTGACCGGCACTCTGGACGACAGATGTGCACGCACGCATCTCAGACAGCCACGCTAGTCGTTGCACCGGCCTGTTAAGTCGGCTTGGCAAGTCCTTGCGTCGGGCCAATCATCCAAAATCCAGACCGCCGAAAGTTCGCAACCGGCTCGGATGGAATTAGTGCCAGGGACACCGGGCGTACAGCGACAGCAGCGGACGCATCGCGGTGCGTACCGATTCGACCTCGGCGGTCACTCGTCCGTCGGCTTTGACGTAGTAGCCCTCGCAGAACGTGCAGAACCTCGCGACAAGCTCGACGATCGTCAGCTGATTCGCGGGAACCGCCAGGTGCCCGCCGCTGGATTCCCATTCGGCAAGCGCCCGCGTGTACCGCTCCCGACTTTCCTTGGAATTGTACGGGCCGAGATAGACCCGGCGCTCGCCAAGCTCGACAAAAGCTCGAGCGCCGTTCCTGCCGATTTGCTTACGATAGGTGGGTGGTTTCGATTCTCGCGACATTGGAGCAGTCTCCCAAAATGCGAAACGTATCAAGTGATACGTTTTCGACCTCGGTTTCGACCGCTCCGTCACGCCGACGGGTATCGCATAAGTCCTTGCGATTCGGCTACTTACAACAACTAGCGGGGGCATCATATGGGGATCTGGAGACGTTAATTGTGTCTAATGTGTCAGGATTTGACGGAACGAAAACGCCGTAACTAACGGTCCCCACCGGACTTACGTGATGTCACGAGTATGTCCCATTGCCAGTTGAAGGTTCGATGGCGTCTCGTTGTTTGACACGCTATCCAGTCCTGCGTTCTTGATCAACTCCGTTGCTGTCGGCGAAGCTGTCGAGGGAGGTCTGGAGCATCCACA
>JADFRO010000067.1 GCA_022561255.1 Planctomycetota bacterium
GCCGATGATGCCGCGGAATCTTCCGCCCTACGTCCTCCGATCCACCCGTATGGCCTGGGAAATACTGCGGCTGAACGTCGGATATGTGGAGGAACCCGTTTTTCGGCAGACCGAAATCGACGAACGCCGCCTGAATGCTCGATTCAACGTTGGTGATCGTCCCTTTGTAGATATTACCCACGTGCGACTGCGTCGAGTCGCGCTCGATGAACAGTTCTTCAAGCCGCTGCTCGTGCAGCACGGCGATGCGACACTCATAACCGGGGGAGACGTTGATGATCATTTCTCGCCCGCCCGCGGGTTTCCGGTCGCGTGTCTTCCCCCCGGGCGTCTCTGTGAACGGCTCGATGCTCAGGTCGGATGCGAGAAGCTCCTCGACTGGCCCAACGACGGCGGGTGGACCTTCGTCGTCAGCGCGCGGTTGGGTTTGAGATTCCAGCTCGGCGACGCTCGGCGTTTTCTTGCTTTTCTTGCCGCCGCGGCGTCCTCGGCTGCGACGCTTGGGCGGCGCCGTTTCGGACGTACCCGTTTCGGTTGTCGTCTCGGACGCGGGTTCGGTCTGCGCGGCAGAGCTCTCAGCCTCGCCACGTGAGGCGGGTTTGCGGCGGCGGGGTGTTGTTTTTGAGGCGTCGGTCGGAGTAGGCGCTTCGGATTCGCTCGCAGATTCCACTGCTTCCGTCGTCGAGGCTGTCGCTGCCGGCTTCTTCGAGGTTCTTCGCGAGCGCCCACCACGCCGTCCCCTGGTTCTGCCACGCGCGCCGCCGGCTTCAGCTCCCGTTTCCCCGGATCGGACCGTTTCGCTGGCGACCTCGGCGACGTCCACTTGCGCGACTTTCTTCGCAGGCGGTGTTTCGGTTGGAAGCGCGACGTTGCCGTCCGCATCGGCAGCGGGAACCGTGGTTTTCCTTCGTCTTCGTCGCGAGGTCTTTTTCTTTGCGCTCTTGATGGGCGTACTTTGCTGCGTGGTTGATTCTATCGCCATTGGATCTCCAAGCGGCGGATTCGATGATTGATCGCGCTCGCCTCATACCCGAGAAGTCCGGCGACTTCCGCCGGCTTCGCCGTTCCACTCCCCGTCACCCGCAGCGTCATCTCCACGACGCCGTGGTCCACCACAATCGCCGCGATGTACGGGCGGATGTCGACCGACGAGGTACCGGCCTTTTTCGGGGTTTTCCTTTCCACGGGAACGACGTCGGCTTCGAGGAGTTGCCGCAGACGATGGGGCAGGTCCGCGATCGCCGGATCAGCCGGCTCAACGCGATACCGGACCATCGCCGGCACCAGTCGTTCGCCCGGCTCCAAGCGCCGGACACGAAGCATTCGAAGATCCGTCGGGGTCTGTCGCTCAAGCCGCAGTAGCGCGTCTTCGGGCTCGATGGGGCCGTCCGTCTCGATCACGATCGCCTCCGCGTCGGAGGCAATGCCTACCGGGCGCGGCAACGGCATCATGATGCGCGGATGGGGATTAAACCCTTCCGAATAACGAACCGGAAACGAAGCGCGGGCAAGCGCTCTTCGGAACAGCCGCAGCGTGTCGTGGTGCGATATGAATCGCAAGTCCCCCAACACGCTGAATGAAAACACCCAACGCTGCCGCTGCTCCGGGCAGCTAGGCCCGTTTCCTTCGATCGTTTTCACCGAGCACGCGCCCCCGCAGCCGCGATGGGCTACCGGCGACGCGACATCCCTTGGTGCCCCACTGAGTATGACGTCGTCCCGCTAAATCGGATCCTCAGGCAGCACTTTTCTCGTTTCGTCACGTAAGTAGTTCGTAACCTGGCGGTCGGTCTCAAAACTGAGTGCCCGACGCGCGATACGCTGCGCCTGGCCCATCGTGACCAACCGAATGAGTTTCTTCACTTCCGGTATATTCGCCGGGGCCATGGACAGCTGGCGCAGCCCCAACCCCAGCAGGACCAGCGTGTACAGCGGTCGACCCGCCATCTCTCCACACAGACTACAGTCAATTCCTGCTTGTGTACACGCCCGAATCACATCGCGCAGAACCCTCAAGACCGCCGGGTGCGACGCCGTGTAGAACCTCGAAACACGCTCGTTGCCACGGTCCACCGCTAGAAGATACTGTATCAGATCGTTGGTACCAATGCTGATGAACCCCACTTCGCGGCAGAATTCCTTGACCTGGATGGCCGCAGCCGGCGTTTCCAGCATCATTCCGATCTCGATGTCGGAATCCACACGAACGCCCTCCTCCTCCAAGTCCTCCATGGCGTCGTGCACCGTCATCTTCGCCTGGCGGAACTCCATCAGGCTGTTGATCAGGGGAAACATCACACGCACCTTCCCGTGACCCGACGCTCGCAGCACCGCGCGAAGCTGGACCTTGAACATGTCCAGATTCTGCAAGCTGTAGCGTATCGAGCGGAGTCCCAACATCGGGTTGCGCTCCTGCTCATAACTGCGCTGCTGCGTGTACTTGTCGGCGCCCAAGTCGAACGTACGAATCGTCACCGGCTGATTGCCCGCTCCGTCGATCGCTTCGCAATACGCTTCGTACTGCTCGTCTTCGCTGGGAGCGCCTTCCGGCCGAAGAAACAGAAACTCCGTTCTGTACAGGCCGATCCCTTCTCCGCCCTTTGCGACGCCGATCGCCGCCTCATGCGGAAACTCGATGTTACTGAGCAACGTGACGCGGTGTTCGTCGCGCGTCACCGCGGGTAGATGTTGGAACTCGTTCAGTTCACCCGAGAACCGCACGTACGCCCGTTCGCGCGTGCGATACTCCTTAAGCGTCGAGGGGTTCGGATCGACGATCACCAACTGGTTGGTTCCGTCTATGATCATCGTATCGCCGCCGCTGATGCGCGTGGCGACGTCTTTGAGCCCGATGACTCCCGGTCGACCCCACGACCGCAGCAGAATGGCCGTGTGCGACGTCGCCGCACCCGCATCGAGGGCAACGCCGATAACCTTCGTTTCCGCGAGATGTGCGGTTTGTGTCGGTGTTAAATCGTGCGAGACGAGAATCGTCGGTTTACTCAGGTGCGCGAGATCCTCAGCCGACGCGCCCAAAATGTTGCGCAGCAGCCTCCGCTCAATGTCCTGCACGTCGCGAATGCGCTCCACGAGAAGCGGATCGGACATCTGCAAGAACCGCCGCTGATAGTTACGCATCACGGTGCTTGCCGCGTATGCAGCAGCCGCTCCCTCCTGCTGAATCTTTTCCTCGATTGATTCTCGTAGGTGGTCGTCCTTCAAAACCCCGACGTGCCATTCGAAGACGTTGGCAGCGTCACGCCCGAGGTGTTCGCGTAGCCACTCCGCCTGCTCCTGCACTTCGCGGATCGATGCATCAAAAGCTTCCTTAAGGCGGGTAAGCTCTTCGGGAATCTGGTCTTTCGCTACCGTTCGATACGGAATGCGCACGTCCTCCGCCTCGAGCACAACGACCTCGCCGATGGCTACGCCGGGTGCAACTGAGATACCACGAAGGATGTCCATGAACCGTTCCCTACCACCCGTCCAGATACGGTGTGCCCTTCGATCCGCCTGGTGAGCGTTTCAGACCGGCCGACCATCGTCGCTTCGATCAACGCACGAACACGTTGGCGATGATCGTCAGCTACCCACCGACGGTGGGCTGGGAGAGTGACTTGAACCGTTCTTGAAGCCGGACGTTACCAGGTCGGCTAGCGCGTCGACAGCTACCTGGGCGTCCTCACCACAGGCTTCGATTCGCACGATACTCCCTTGTGTCGCCTCTAGAAGCATCATCTGCATCGCACTCTTGCCGTCGACCGTCTCCGCCCGCCCCGAAACGTTCGTCACGCGGATTTGTGACCGGAACTTCGACGCGAGATCCACGAACTGCATGACCGGTCGAGCATGCAAACCCTCCCGGTTCCCGACCGTCGCGTCGCGCACAGCCTGGGGGTTCGTGTCGGACAAGCCCGGTGTACCTTTCCCTATTGAGGAATCGAAGAAAACGGGATCCAGCGCGCCAAGTCATCCTAGTCGCTCTGTGCTTCGTCCGCTTCCTTAATCAGATCGACGATCGCTTCGGCGGTCTCAGCCTGCCGCAGGAAGCGCCGAAAGTTGTCGCGCTGCAGGTAGCGGAAAATCTTCTCCATCGCCGCCAGATGCTCTTCCGACGCGTCCGCGGGGCTGAGCAGAATGAAGATCGTGTACACCGGCGCGCGATCCAGTGCGGCGAAGTCCACACCGTGACTCGACCGTCCGACCGTCGCCGTCATCTTTTTCAACCGTTCGTGTTTGACGTGCGGAACGGCGACACCCTTACCGAAGCCCGTACTGCCCTGGTTCTCGCGTGTGATCGTCGCCCGCGCGATGGTCTCCGCATCTTCCGCCGCGATTTCTCCGTGATCCGCCAGTGACTGCACGAGTTCGCGAATAACGCCCTTGCGATCCGTCGCCTGCAACTCCGGTACGATGGATGGTGTGTGAATCAAATCCGAAAGTTTCATGCCCAGTCTCGTTGTATCCATTTTGGAAAAGTCTGCCTCACGGTCGCCGACGCTACGCCGCGTAGACCAACCTTCGGTCTCTTAAATGTTCGGCGAAGGTAGCCCGTAACGCACCGCAGGGCCTCCTATCCAACCTCGGCCGCACTTCCCTCCGCGCCGCCCCTGTGGTTGCGGTTCTTCTCTTTGTGCCTCGTTAGCTGACGTTCGAGCTTGTCCGTAATCATATCAATCAGTGCGAACGTATCAGGACCGGTCGCGCTGGCTACAAAGGTGTGCTTGCGGCCCGCGCGAGCGATCATCTCGACGCTGTACTGCTCCGCTTCGTGGTCGAGAACCACCTCCACTTCGTGGATCCGATCGTAAAATCGGGTGAGCTTGCCCGCCTTCTCCTCAATGTACGCGCGAACGTCCGGGGGTATCTCGACGTGCCGCCCCGTGACTAGAATCTGCACGGAATGAACCTCCCAGGTCAGGGGACTCTGCCGCCCCGCGTCGTCACAGCAGGATCAAGATCATAACGGAAACCGCCGAAAACTGTAATTCGCCCGGCGGGAACCAACGTGGACGGAACCTAAATCGCAGTACAGTATAAGGTTACGACTAAATCTCGTCCGCCGCCCATACACCCACGTTCGTGTTCCGGCGTTCGGCACACGTGCCGAACCCAAACCGACGCGGACGGCCGTCGCCTGATGAGCCCGTTTTCCAACCGTTCCGCACCTACACCCTACGACTCTATTGAAACCGCGCGAAAGCGTCAACGGTGTTTCCGAGCCGCGAGCGCACGGTAGCATGGGGCTATGATGATCGAGGTCCACGCCGGCGGCAAGCCCGCAGTTCCCCACCGAGCGTGGGTGGCGTCCGTCGTTTTGCTGTTCGGCGTTTCGGGTTTGGCACTCACGCTGATCTTCGACCGCACCGGGCGTTTCTTGCAGGACCGTGTCTCACCGGCAGGCTGGCACATTTCCTTCCAACCGGCCAAGGCTTTCGAGCTCGTCGGACCGGAATCCGACGTTTCCAGCGGTGTTCGCCGCTACCGGCTTGTCAGCCAGCGTGGCGGCATCGCAGAGCTGGCGTTTTGGCGGGTCGACGCCCGCGATGGCCTCAACGCCGTCGAGGTGTGCGACCAAGTTCTCCAACGAACACACTTGTCGTGGCTCAGGGCTTTCTTCCCCGATCCGGCACCGATCGCCTCCGTCGAGGCGCTGGGTGGTATAAGGTCCGACCAAATTCTCGATCCTACCATTCCTATGGTAGTTCGGGCAGTGGTTCTCAACGGTGGTTGGGCTTACGCGGTTTCGCTTCGTGTTGAGGGCGCTTCCATGGGTCAGCGCCTCTACCGAACCTTTGAGGCAACGTGCCAAACGATCGAGTACGCGACTCCGTAGCCCCACGCGCCGCGGTTTCCTTTTGACGCCCAGGCCTTCGCCGCAGCGGGTTCCCGTCGACCGTGCTTTCCACTACGATCTTCGCAGCAAGTCCGTTACATCAAAACAGCCAGGCAGAACTCACCTCACTCGGGAGGGGCTGGCGCAGTGCGCGAAAGATCGAATAGGGCCACACATTTCCCACCCGTGCGCATCGAACGGGCGATCTCGTTTCCGGAGGTGCTTACGGTCATCGCGATCGTGGTATTTCTTCTGGCGCTCTTGGTCCCTGGACTCGGCGCCGCGAAGGAGCGTGTCCGGCGCCTGCTGTGCATGAACAACCTGCGGCAGTGGGGTGTGGCCGCTCAATGCTACCGAGATGAACATCGGGGGTATCTGCCGACGGAAGGAAACTATCTCCCCTCGGGTTTGAAAAAGAATTCGACCTGGTACAACGCGCTTCCGCGCTATCTCGGATTGCCCTCCTACGTCGACTTGGAGGGCGCCAACGACGCCATTCGCGCGCTCCCCAACATCCATGTCTGGATCTGCCCATCGAAGAACCTGATGGACGCGTACAAAAGCGGAAGTGGGAAAAACCAGTTTCATTACGGCATGAACCAGGTGCTCGACGGGTTGGGCAGCAAGCCGGATGGTTCGCGTGATACCCCAGGCTTCCCCGATGAGGGGTCCAGGCCGATACGGGCCAGCCGTTTCGCCCGAAGGCCCCACACCGTCTTTATGTTCGACATTGCCCCGAATTCACCTGCGGGCTCGCCGCGCGATGTCGCGACGCAATACGCGCAAACCCGTTGGGGTCGACGGTTGGGCAAGTTCCACGGCGACTACGCAAATTTTCTCTACCTCGACGGTGCCGTCGGAGCGTTTTCGACCGACGATCTCGTTGCGGACAAGGACATGCGAAAAGGTGCTATCAATTGGCATCACCCCCAGCTATACTGGGGATACCCGCCAACGAGAAAATGATCCCACGAACTCCCGCTGCGCCTAAAGAGGACGCTCTTGCTCATCGGAATCATGTCAGACAGTCACGGTCGACATCTAGCCGTCCGTGCGGTCGTCGCTCTTTTCGACAACCTGGGAGTCTCGCACATCATTCATTGCGGCGACGTCGGCGGCGTCGAGGTGTTCGACGAATTGGTGGGCAGGCCGCTGACCTTCGTTTGGGGCAACACCGACCTTCCCGCCGGCGGCCTCCTCAGCTATCTCCACGAAGTCGACCTTCCGGCTCCCAACGGCGCGCCAGCACGAATTGATCTGGGCGGCAAGCGTTTCGCCGTGTTTCACGGACACGAACCGGGCTTCGACGCCGCGATCGGCACGCTCGACGTTGACTACATCCTCCACGGTCACTCACACGTCGCACGCGACGAGACGATCCGAGGTAGGCGCATCATCAACCCAGGGGCACTACACCGCGCGCGCCGAAAGTCCGTCGCTACCCTCGAAACAGCAACGGATGAGCTAACCTTCCACGAGCTGCCAGGCTCCTAAAACATTTCCCGTTTCCGTGTTCCAAGCCGCGCGCTCTCCTGCGGACCGCAGCTCGCCCGCGGACCGCAGTTCGCCCGCGCGACGGAGCACTAGCCCATTCCAGAAATGTTGTCCCACTTTCGTCCCCCCTTTCCAAGGGGGGACTACCGGGGAGTCTGTCGCATCCTGCGAGAACCTCCCCCGGCCCCTCCTTGGTAAGGAGGGGAGAAAAAAAGTCGAACGACCTTTGCAGAAACGGCACTAGAAAGTCGCTTCGTCGAAGAGCGTGACATAGCTCCTATAGCGATCGGGATCGATCTCGCCGTTGTCGACTGCGGACTTGATGGCGCACTCCAGCTCGTGGGTGTGTGAACAGTCGGGGTACTTGCAGCCGGCGAGGCGATCGACGAATTCGATGAAGTAGGCCTCGAGCTCGTGCTTTCCGATAATGGAGAGATCGAACGAACGGATGCCGGGCGTGTCGACGACGTACCCGCCGATGTCCAAGCGGATGAGCTGCGCGGTCGTCGTGGTGTGTCTGCCCTTGCCGGCTTGCCGACTTACGTCGGCCGTTCTAAGAGCCAGACCCGGCTGCACGACGTTGAGTAAGGAACTCTTACCGACGCCGCTCTGCCCCGCGATGCCCGACTCTTTTCCTTTGAGTATCGCTCGAAGCTCATCGATACCCCGTCCGGTGACCGCGCTGGTCGCCAGGCCCACGTATCCGAGATTCAGCCACCGCTCTAAAATCGTGACGGCGCTCTCATCGAGGTCGATCTTGTTGAGACAGATGATCGGTGTGATGTTTCCCGCCAGCGCCGACACGATGTAGCGATCGATCAGAAACGGTTTGAGGCGCGGCTGGGCGGCTGAGGTGACGATGATGACTTGGTCGACGTTGGCGACGATGGTGTGTATCCGCCGGCCCGATCGCCGCTGCAACACGCCGACTTGCGGATCGACCGCTTCAATGACACCGGCGGCGGTTACGCCATCGTATTTCTCCCGGACGCTAAAATGAACGCGGTCTCCGACGGTAACGGGATGGCGGTTCTTGATGAGCCTCGTCCGCAACATGCGGCGTATGGTACATGACCAGGTGCGATCGCCGGAATCGACGTCGACGTACAACCCCCGCATGGCCAGGACCGTGCCGCGCCGCAATCCTTCCGCCGGCGCGCCATCATCTCGAACGATGATCGTTCGCTGCCGCGAGAGAGCGCCCTTGGCAACGACGTTCTCGCGGTGGGCTACTTCGATTTCTTCGCCGGTTTGAAGTCGGCCGGTCCAGTTCTTCGTGCGCGGCACACCGGATCGGTTCCGGCGTAGCGGAACGCGCACTTTTTTGGTGCCTTTTGACTTCTTTTTTCGCGGCGAAGGAGCCATGAACGTAACATTGTCTCGACGCTGCCGGTAGAATGTCAAGGGTAGACGGCGTGTCGGTACGATGAAACCATTGTCCCAAGCACCCGAGTCGAGCGGGCGACCCCCTCAATCTCCCCCCTGCGAAGGGGAAAGCAACTACGCCGGATGACCGGCACGCACCGGCGACGAGGCTGGACGACGTGACAGAGTACTTGCAAACCGGGATTCATCGAGCAACGGGACGGGCGTTTACGCTCCGAGCGTTTACCCTCATCGAACTGCTCGTGGTGATCGCCATCATAGCGCTGCTCATCTCGATACTCATCCCGGCGCTTTCTCGCGCCCGAGCCCTGGGCAAGTCCACTGTATGTCTCACACGTCTGCGCACGTTCGGGCAGGGGCTCATGCTTTACACCAACGCGAACGGAGGCGCGATGCCGCCCGCTCGGATGCCGAAGGTCAACGATGAGCAGTGGCGGCTCCGCATCGTCGGCGGCGTAAAGTATCGTCCGACGTTCCTTGCGATGATGGCCAGCCAGGTCGGATTGAAACCGTTCGACGATCCGATGCCCAGCAAAAGGGACATCGACAAATTTGGCCAACCCGGTGATCGCCAGAACTACTCCAACGAAGCCTACGTCTGCCCCGAAGTGCGCGAGTGGACGGATGAGCGGAACGGTGCGTATGGGTACAATTATCAGTTCCTGGGAAACGCCAGACTACGCGACAAAAACGTCGTTACATCGTACAAAAACTGGGCGATCCCGATCTCGCGCGTTCGCACGCCGTCTGCTTGCGTCGCCGTGGGCGACTCGATGGGGACGGCGGCTACCTTCAACCGCTGGAGCAGAGCCCCGTACAAAGACAACAATTTCAACGACAGCCGTAGCGGACGACTGCTCAACTCAATGGGTAACGAGGGGTTCAATCTCGACCCGCCGCGCGTCGATCCGGTGCGGGGCGAGATGGCAGGTTTCGGCGGGGACCACGAAGCGCGGACCTCCGTCGATCCGCGCCACGCCCACAAGGGAAATGTCGTGTGGGTCGACGGTCACGCCTCCAGTGAAACGCTCAAAGCGCTCGGATATAGCGTCAAGGAGGAAGACGGCGTCGTCGAGTTCGACGGGGATAACCGCTTGTTTTCTCTCACCCACGTCGACCAGGCCTGGATCGAAGAGTAGCGGTCGGTTACAAGTTAGCGTGTCGTCCCCGGGCAGCGCTCCGCTTGCAGGCGCAGCACGCGCACAAAACGGTGGGGGCTGCAACGCATAGCGCGACGTGAAGGACTCTTGTGAACACACCATTCGCCGATCGACTGATGGCTGCCGTACGAGACAAGGGCACGCCGGCGTGCGTTGGGCTTGACCCCCTGATCGAGCGCCTGCCGGAGAATCTGCGCAAGAAACACGCGATCGACACAGCAGCGACCGATGCCTGCGGTGCGGACGCCCGGTCGCGTATTGCGAATGCCTTTGTCGAATTCGGCCAGGGCGTAATCAGAGCCGTCGCGCCCCACGTTCCGGCGATCAAGATCAACATCGCGTTCTTTGAGCGCTACCACACGGAGGGGATTCGCGCATACCACGAACTCGTTCAGGCTTCTCACGAGGCGGGTTTGATCGTCATCGGCGACGTCAAGCGGGCGGACATCGGGCACACGTCGATGCAGTACGCCATCGCGCAACTCGGCGGCGAGGGCATACCACCTTCCGCCGTTGCGGACGCGATCACGATCAACCCCTACTTCGGATCGGACGGCGTCGCTCCGTTTATCGAAGTCGCGCATGCCCAGAATCGCGGGCTGTTCGTCCTCGTTCAAACGAGCAATCCCTCCGCGAGCGAGGTTCAGGGTCTCACGCTTCCCGATGGGCTCACCGTCTGCCAGCACGTTGCGAAGTTGGTTCAAACGTGGGCGGCTGGGGAGGGGCTCATCGGCGACAGCGGTTACAGTTGCGTCGGAGCGGTGGTGTCGCCACGCGATCTGGAGTCGACGGTTCGCATTCGCGAGTTGATGCCCAACTGCATCTTCCTGGTGCCGGGCTTTGGTGCCCAGGGTCGCACCGCCGGCGAAGTCGCCAAATGCTTTAAGGAAGACGGAACGGGCGCCCTGGTAACCGCATCGCGGAGCGTGATCTACGCGTTCAACGACCCCAAGTACGGTGACGCCCACGGCGACCACTGGCGTGCCTGCGTCGAAGCTGCGTGCAAAGACCTCGTGGTAGCCCTGCGGGACGCCGTCGGTATCACCGGCGCCAAAACGCCACATTAGCGAGTGTTTCGTAGGGGGCGAGGCTCCCGCCGAGCCGCGAGCGGCGGTGGAAACGCCGCGCGGGCTA
>JADFRO010000384.1 GCA_022561255.1 Planctomycetota bacterium
TACTCAGGCTCGATGGCGTCGCAGCGACCCCATAGATAGAGCCCAAGGGCGCTCCCAGCAGCCGAGAGAATTAGTGCAATAGCAGCGAGGTTCGTGAGCCCCTGCGAACGGCGCTCCAGGCGGGTCCCGATGGCCATGCACAGTAACACAAGGCCACCCATACCAACCCGCAAGTGCGTGGGTTTGTAGAAAGTTCCATATTGCGACAGAACGTATGCGAGTCCGATGGCGTTGGCTAGGACGACAGACCAGAACAGCAGGCGCATTGCTCGGCGAGCATCGGCAAGGCAGGTAGCGCCGAGCAATGCACCCCCGGCGAGTCCTAGAAAACACGCCGCAACCGTAGCAACAGTCAGCCAGCCGTATCCCGCCACACCGATTACGACCTGCATTGTCGCGGTCGACCACGCATCCGAGGAATCAGCGTGGGATCCGTCCGCAGGTTTGGCGACTTCCGACCCCGCGCGATCCGGCTCGGCGCTGCGCACAGGGAACAATCCGTCTATCGGCGTGTTCGTTGCCGGCAAGACACCAAGGGCATGTGCTGGAATCCCTCCACGCGGAGGTTGTGCCGCCATCTGGAGCGGGATGGAACTCCACTGCAAGCCAGTGGGCGTTCTCATCATAAACGTCATGAAGATGTACGGGTCGGCCTTCCACCAGGTTCCATAGTAGAGTCCGCTTGCGATAAGCAGATTCAGAACGCCGATCGTAAGGGCAAGGAAGCCGAGTCTTCGCGATGCTGGGCTACGAGTGCGGCGCACACGCCCCCCTGGCCGGCGCTTCGAGCCGTCGAAAACGACGTTGACTTCAACTGTTGCGGGTGTATTCATCAATCCGTGCGGCGCGCGAAGCTCGCTCCAGACCCCCCTGTGGTCCCCCCTTGGCAAGGGGGGACGAAATCATCCCATTGTTCAGACGAACTCCGGCAAGGTTGCACTCCTTAGCGCGTTCCTGCGCCGAGTTACGTCGTGCATCTGTGAGCACGTTACGCGATTCGCCGCGCGGTTTCAATCCGTAGACGGCCAGTTGCGCGGACCGACGCTTGTGAGGTGGCCCCCAGTGTCGATGGGGAGCGATTGAAAGTACTCGTAGATTGAGTCGGCGGTTACCGCGTCGACCTCGGCCAATCGCTCGGCGACCGTTCGCGGAGCGCCGTGGAACTCCACGTCGTCCATCAGTTGCGTAAGTCGATAATAGGGCGCTTCGGCCTCCAGGGCTAAACTCGTGCGACGCTTGTTCTTGACGCGATCGGCTTCCACATCGCTGACCCGCTCGTTGCAGATGTGATCCGCCTCGGCGCGGAGAGCGTCGAGAAGCTTCTGGGCCCGGTCGGGTTCGCATACACCGTAAAGGATCATTACGCCGCAGTCGGTGTAGTCGAGGTGGTACGCCCCGGCCCGCGAGGCGATGCCTTTCTGCACGATGTTCCAATAGAAACGGGAGTTGTCGCCGCCGAGAATGGTCGTGGCTGCCGATACCGTTTCTGCGCGCTGGTCCACGGCCGAAACCGACGGGAACGTCAGCGCGATAATCTGTTGCTTGAACCGATCGACGGTCAGGACGTCGGTGCCGGTGCGAATGGTCGGCGGCTGTCGATCCGACGCCGGGTCGACGGCGGGCCACGAACCGCAATGCTTCTCGGCGAGTTCGATGATTGCACCGGGCTCGACGTTCCCTGCGACGATGAGCGTCATGTTTTGCGGTGCGTAGCGGCGCTGGAAATAGTCCCACATGCGGTCGCGCGACATGTTACCGACGGTATCGTCGTAACCAAGGATCGGCCAGGCGAGGGCGTGGCCGGCGAAAACCTTCTCCTGGAGAAAATCAAACGCGACGTGATCGAGGCCGTCCTTGGCCATCGCGATCTCTTCGAGAATTACCTTCCGCTCCGTTGCGAATTCGTCCGACGGAAGTGTCGAACGAATCATGTCGGATAGAAGCTCGATCTGTTTGCCGATGTCATCCGTACGAACCCAGCCGTAGTAGACCGTACGATCTTCACTCGTGTAGGCGTTGTAGGTGCTACCCATCACGTCGAAATCGATCGTTATGTTCCGCCAGCCTCGTTTGGAAGTACCCTTGAACATCATGTGCTCGAGGAAATGCGACACGCCGGCGAGTTCACGCGTCTCATCACGTGCTCCGGTTCGGACGCTAAATCCAGCGGCTGCGCTGCGAACGTCGGGCATATGCTCGATCACGACTTGCAAGCCGTTGTCGAGCGTGCTTGTCGTGTAAGGCCCTTGCGTAGCGGTTGTCGTCATCGGTCAATCGCCTCCGCTTGCGGGCCGCGGGGAACGCTTTGCGTTGTGGTTGAAGGTTGCGCGTTGAGCTGTCTGGGGC
>JADFRO010000068.1 GCA_022561255.1 Planctomycetota bacterium
CGGCGAAGGATCGAGTCGTCCGGGAGACCGACGCGATCATGGCCAGCATGGGTACGGATCCGTCGTGGCGGGGAGGGTTCAACCGACCGCCGTTCAGGCGTTTTGTGAATTTTCACGTTCGTCGTCCAACGACGCGGATGGGCGTCGCGTGGGTTTTCAGAAAAGCGATGTACGATACGAAGCGGCGGGACGCGGGCGAAGATGTGTACGGCGCGGATGCTCCGAGCGACGCGGCGATGGCGGTGCTTCACCGCGTGCTCTCCCACGAGGTGCCGCTTCGGATTCAAGCTCGCACGCAGCATGACATCACCTCTGCCATGCGCTTGGCGAAGGAATTCGACTTGCCGTTTACCCTCGTGGAGGCAACCGAGGCACATCGATGCGTTGACGAGTTGAAGGCGGCGGGTATCCCCGTCGTCTACGGTCCGATTTACGTCGAAGCGCCGGGCCACCGTGCAAACAGTTCGGAGGTCGACAACGCCAGGTTGCACACCCTCAAGGTGCTTCTGGATGCCGGTGTCACGACCGCTCTGACGGCGCACGAGCTTCGTGATGAAGACGGACTCGCAAGGCAGGTGATGTATGCGATGCGGTTCGGTGTTTCTCCCGAGGATGCCCTTCGCTGCGTTACCTCCTCCGCCGCGGAGGTGTTGGGTGTAGCTGAGGATGTTGGCACGCTTGCGCCGGGTAAGCGTGCCGACGTAGTCGTTTGGACCGGGCAGCCGTTTGTCGGCACGTCGCGTCCCGCGGTGGTGCTGATCGGCGGGCGGGTGGTTCTGGATCGTCGAGGCGGCTGATCCTATGCGCAGTTGTCATCGAACGGAGGCTGTTGTGAACCGTCGTGTATCTACTGTCATCGTCGCCGCGTGTATGGCCGTCGGCGCATCGTCTGCACTGGCAATTCCACCGGCGAAGGTCGCGCTGAAAGGCGCACGCATCATCCCGGTGGTCGGCGATGACATCGCCGTCGGCACGCTGCTCATCGAGAACGGGCGTATCACTGCGATCGGTGAGAAGGTCGACGTTCCGTACGACGCGATGGTCGTGGACGTGTCCGGCAAGGTGCTTATGCCGGGGATGATCGACGCACATTCTTCGCGCGGGCTGGACGTGCCCAACGAGAACCTGCCCGTGACGCCGTTTCTGGACGTCTATGATGCGATCGATCCGTCGAAGCTCTACTTTGAAGATGCGTTGCGCGATGGGGTTACGTCCGTTCACGTCGTTGTGGGAAACAACTGCGTGATCGGCAGTGTCTCTCGCGTTGTGCATCCGATTGGTCTGACGCCTGACGAGATGACACTGCAACCTGCCGCCGCCCTCAAGTTCAGCGTTGCGCCCAAGCGCGGCTGGGACCGCATGGCGCAGATGGCGACTTTCCGCGAGACCTTTCGAGAGCTTGACGAGTATCTGGAAAATCTGGCCGAGAAGAAATACGAGGAGTCCGTCGAGAAGAAAGACGAGAAGATCGACGTCGGACCCGACGAAGCGCGCAAACGGGGACGCGAGCTTATCAAGACCGAAGACTACGACGATGAGCATCGAATCTTGGTCAAACTCACGCGGGGAGCCTTCGGCGCAATCATCTATGCGGGCGTAGCCAGCGATGTTTCGCGTGCGGTTGCACTCGCCGGGGATCACGGGTTCGCAGATCGAAGCACGTTCGTCGTCGGTCCGGACTGTTATAAGGCGGTCGACGAGTTAAAGGCCACCGGCCGACCGGTCGTTCTCGATTCGGAGCTGCTCTACCGAGAGCGCGATCCGGTGAGCGGTGACGTGAAGGAAACCTTCGTTCCCAAGGTGTACGCCGATGCGGGCGTGGAGTTTTCGCTGCTACCGAGTTCCGACAACTCACTCGCCGAACGCTACTTGAACTATCAGGCGGCCCGGTGCGTGCGTTACGGTTTATCCCGAAAACTGGCGCTCGAGTCGATTACGATCAATCCTGCCAGGGCGATCGGCGTGGCCGATCGCGTGGGCTCATTGGAGGTTGGTAAGATCGCCAACGTCGTGGTGATGAGTGGCGACCCTCTCGACTTTAACAGCTGGGTGGAGTCGGTCTACATCAACGGCATCTCGGCGTACGTCCGTGACAAGGACGTGCGCCTTAAGCAACTGCTGGGCGAAGAACCTGCCGACGTTGCGGCGGAGTCGACGGATAGTTCTGAGGACGAGTCGCCGGCTGAGGCGCCCAAGCCCGACGGCTCCGCGGCTGAAGAAAAAGCGGAGGGCGCAGACAAAGCGCCGGCGGACAAGAGTTCCAGTGATAAAACGCCGTGATCGCCCACCCCTTGAGCGCACAGCGGGAATCGATTTTGATCGACCTTAAGCTCTCATCCTATTCAACGGCTCGTCCGCGTACGGCGGGCCAATCGTCGGTGCTCACCCGGCGCGGCTTGGCGCGCGCGTTCTGGGCGATCGTGTTGCCGATGGTGCTGGCGACTTCCCCTGCGCACGGAGAAGAAACTCGATCATTCGTTCTTCGGGCCAAGCGCGTTTTCCCCGTATCGCCGGATCAACCGGCGGTGCTGGAGCCCGGTGTGATTGTCGTTCGCGACGGGCGGATCGTAGCGATCGGATCGGACATCGACGTGCCCCCCGATCTTCCCGTGGTCAACATGAAAGATGCAACGATCGTTCCAGGATTCGTTGCGTCAGCGACGGGTTTGCTCGCTCCGCACTCGGGCGATGAGTCCATCGCAGCCGGTTATCGTGCGGTTGACGCGTTCGACACCTACGGTGATTTTTCGGCTGCCCTCGCCAGCGGCGTTACAACGGTACACCTGTCTCCCGGCCAGCACCGTCTGCTGACCGGGCAGGGAGCGATTGTTCGACTTGGCGGCGCGCCGGCGGATCGAATTCTCATCGAGCGGGCGGACTTGACGATCAATCTCGGCGCGTGGGCGTTTGGCCCGCCGCGCGACGTGACCTATCAGACGCCCGCCTCGTCCGACGTTGCGATACCTCCGAGTGTTCGACAGCGACCGGATTCGCGCCTCGGCCAGTTCTTGGCGCTCGATGAAGCGCTCGAGCAGTCGCGCCGGGGGAGCCCCGCATCGATCCACGTAGCGGAGTTGGCCAGCGCGTGGGAACGCAACCTGCCGCTGCGCTTGCAAGTGCGGCGTAGCGCGGACATCTCCGGGGCACTGGAGTTTTTGAAGCGTCATCAGCGGAGAGGATATCTCGTCGGCGGAGCCCAGGCTTGGGTCGTTGCGGACGAAATCGCTGAGGCGGGCGTTCCTCTTGTGTACACCTTGGCCGGCGGGTTCCGAAACGCATCTCGCGAAGTCGGCCACGACCCCGATGCGATCGAGGCCGACGTTACGACGCTTTCCAGGCTCAAGGGCGTCACGCTGGCGCTCGCCGGTCCGATTGGGGGCCGTGTGGGCGATCTTCGATTGGCTGCCGCTACCGCGCTTCGTGCGGGCCTTGACGAGCAGGCCGTCCTCGCAGCCATTACGCGAATTCCAGCGGAGATTCTTGGCATTGGCGATCGCGTTGGACACCTGGCACCCGGTATGGACGCGGACCTTGTTGTGCTGACGGGCGATCCGCTGGCGACGTCCTCGCACGTCCGGCGTACGTACGTCGGCGGCGTCCTGGCGTACGAGGCTCCGAATGTTTCCGCCCTGGTCGTCCGAGCGGGGACGATCTGGGTTGATGAGAACACCCGTGTCGACAACGGGGCGGTGTTGATCGAAAACGGGGTGATCTCCGCCGTTGGGCCCACGGTACCGCATCCGCCGTTGGCTCGCGTGATCGACGCCGGGCCCGACGCATTCGTGACACCGGGATTCATCGACGCGTTCGGACATCTCGGGTTCGACGGTGATCGTTCCTCGACGCCGCCGGACATCTCCTTTGCAAGTGCCGTCGGTGTGCCCGACGTAACGGAGCGTCGCGTTGCGCGTGCGGGCATTACGACAGTCCTAACGGCTCCCTACGCAGCTTCGGCACAAGGCTCACAGATCGCAGCGATCAAAACGAGCGGAAAGGATCGCGAGGCTCGCGTTGTTCGCAAGACCGCGGGCGTTATCTTTGATGTCCACAAGTCCGATCCGATGGGTGTCGGCAAGAAGCTCAAGGCACGATTGGAGGCTGCCAAGAAATACCTGGAGAAGTGGCAGAAGTATGAGAAGGAACTTGCGGAGTGGAAGGAAAAGAAGGCCAAGGGCGAACTGACCGATGGCGGGGCGAAACGCGAGGAGGTATCGGAACAAGAGGGCGAGGTTGATCCGATTACCGGTACCTGGGCGGTGACTCTCTCCGGCGGGCCGATCGGCGAACCGCAGTCGGCGACGATGAAACTCCGGCTCACCGGCTCTGAAATCGAGGGTCGAATCACCGTTCCCGGCGAGGCGGTAGAGGGAAAGATAACGGGCACGCTCGATGGCACGCACATCAGCGCACAGATCGACATCGAAACGCCCTTCGGACCGCCGATGATTGAGGCGGACATCGTCGAGGAAGATCACATCGTCGGCACGATCGCGTTGGCCGACATTCAGATCGATCTTGACGCACGGCGCACCGATAAATCGGCGGTGGAGTTCAAGGTCGCCAGACGACGCACGCGTGGGAAGGACGGCCGGCCGCTGCCGCCGTCGGTCGATGAGTCACTCGAACCGCTTCGCGCCGTCTTGGAGAAGAAGATTCCGATCGTGATCGCGGTCGATACAGCCGCGCAGATCGAGGCGGTTCTGAAGGTCGCTAAGGAATTTGAGGTCTCGTTGGTGTTGTTGGATGCAGCCGGTGCGACGGCGCATGCCGAAAAACTCGTCGAGCAGTCGGTCGGCGTGATCGTTCCCAAACGCGTTTTGCGCCGCAGGCACGACCGCTGGTATCATCAGGCGGACGATCTTTCGCGCAAGGGCGTTTCGATTGCGTTTCAAAGCGATGCGGAGGACGGCGCTCGTACGCTGCCGCTATCGGTGTTGCACGCGGTGGAGCGCGGGCTGTCTGCAGACGCGGCTTTGGCGGCCTTCACGACGCAGGTCAGCCGGATGTTCAAGCTCGACGACAAGATCGGTTCGCTACAGCTCGGTCGGCAGGGGGATCTTGTAATCTTCTCCGGTCATCCGTTCGAGGCGGGCAGCCGCGTTCAGCGCGTTATCATTGGTGGGGAGGAAGTGGAATGATTCGTCAGCACCATCGTCGACACCTGGGTGTTGTGGTTGCCGCTGCGGGCTTCGCGGCGTACGCGGGTCTTCCCGCAGGCGCCGCGGATCAAGCGGCGGTCGCGGTTGGCTTGGCGATCCGCGCCGGCAAGGTGATCACGATGGACGGCGAGGATTCCGTGATTAACAACGCCGTGGTTCTGATCAAGAGCGGAAAAATCGAGCGCGTCGGGCCTCGTGAGGAGGTGACGATTCCCGACGGTTACCGCGTCATCGACGCGGCGGACAAGTGGTTGGTTCCCGGCCTGGTCGACGCGCACAATCACACAGCCGGGTCGCTGATGGACCTTAACGACATGGTCTATCTGTCCAACCCCGGCCTGCGGACGTTGGAGACGATCACGCCGGACAACAAGCTGATCAAGCAGGCGCGGGCGGGCGGTGTGACGTCGGTGCTTTTGATTCCCGGAAGCGGGACCAACATGAGCGGGTTCGGCACGATCGCCAAGACAGCCGGCCGAACCGTGGATGAGGTCGTTCAGCGCTCGCCGGGATCGTTGAAAATTGCACAGGCGGGCAATCCCGAGCGCTATTGGTACGGCGTCGGGCGCAGCTTCATGAACTACAACACGCGCCAGACGCTGGAGAAGGCGCTGGCCTATCACTCGGCGTGGAACGAGTATGAGGCGGGCAAGGTCGCCGACGAGCCGATCTACGATCCGATCTTTCATGGCTTTAGGGGACTTTTCAGGCGAGAGTATCCCGCATCCGTTCACACGCAGATTTATCAGGTCGTCATGACGACGATCGACATGCTCGACAAGAAATTCAAGATTCGTACCGTCATCGATCACGGTACGTTCGACGGGTTCAAGACGGCGCCGCTTCTCGAGGGGACCGACGTCTACACCATCAACGGTCCCAGGCAATATTGGTTCGACCGCTCGCAGCGCAAGATGCACGGCAACGCTGCCAGGTGGTGGCAGGGCGGTCAGCACAGGCTCGGCGTCAACACCGACGCCCCCGTCGTACCGCAGCGTGAGTTGAGTTTTCAAGCGGCGATGGCGTGTTGGTACGGATGGAAACCGTACGAGGCGCTGCGGGGGGTTACCCGAATCCCGGCAGAGGCGCTGTTGATCGACGACCGCGTCGGTTCGATTCAGCCGGGTAAGGACGCGGACTTCGGTTTGTGGACGGGCGACCCACTCGATCCGAGGTCGTCGTGCGAGATGACGATCATCGGTGGCAAGGTGGTTTACGATGCCAAGATCAAACGGCGGTTTTGACCGGTGATCTTGCACGCCGGCGCCGTTAGGGATGGTGCAACCAGAATGCCAAAACGTATCCTAGGTCGGTTTCTTGCTCTCTGCGTACTTTGTACGGTGAGCACTGCGGCTGCGCTCGGTGGTGACGACACGCTTATCGTCGTCAAGGCCGGGCGCGTGATCACGGTCTCCGGCGAGGAGCACGCACCGGGTACGATCGTGATCGAGGACGGAAAGATCACCGCCGTCGGCGGCGACATTGAGTACCCACCCTCCGCTCGTGTTATTGATGCAGGAACCGAGACGGTCACGCCTGGTTTTGTTCTCCCGAAATCGCGCTACGAGCTTCCGACTTACTCTCGAAGTGGTGTTCACGGCGATCAAACAGCCTCGTCGGACGTTTATCCATCACAACTTCGTTACGATCATCTGCTCAAGGCGGGGTACACAACGATCTGTTACGTTCCTGCGGGGACCGGCATTCCGGGTGTTGCGTCGGTGTATCGCACGGGCGGCCCGGATGAGACACGTCTTGTGCGAGAGAACGCCTATCTGCACGTAGTCCCGAAGTGGCGAGCCGGTGGTAAGTCGACGCTACGCAAGGCACTCAAGAAAGCCGAGGAGGAGATCGAAAAGGTAGAGAAGGCGCGCAAGGAATGGGACGAGAAGCAAAAGAAAAAAGATGACGAGCAGAAGGAGTCGAGCGAGGAGGAGGAGGTCGACGAAGAGTCAGACGAGGAGGGTGACGGAGACGATTCCACTCCTGGCGCGAAGCGGCGCGTCGCTGACGAAGATGGTGACGAGGACGAGCAAGACTCCAGCCCGGCAGATGTTGAGGGCGAGGAGGAGGAGGAGTTCGAGCCACCAAAGATCGACCCCGCTCATCAGCCGCTCGTCGACTTGATTCAACACAAAGAGGGTGCGCGTATGATGGTTACGCTTACGCGTGCCTCAGACCTCCGACACTTCGACGACGTGATGAAGGCCTATGAAGATTTGGACTACGTGTTGTATCTCGCTACGGCGCGTTCGACGGACTACCACCACGTCGTCGAGGCTCTGGGCGAGCGCCAGGCGAGCGTGACGCTACGCCCGTGGATCCACTTCCTGCCGCAGACGACCTTCCGGTACAACGTGATGGCCAAGCTCGTCGAGGCGGGGTGTTCCGTAGCCGTCATTCCGTGGTCGGATGATCGCGTCGAATTCGGTCGCGTTCGCGCTCGACTCGCCGATCTGGTTCGGGCGGGGTTGTCTCGAGAGTCGGCGCTGAAATCGCTGACGCTCGCGCCGGCCGAGGCGATCGGTCTGGGCGATCAAATCGGGAGTATCGAAAAGGAAAAAGCGGCCGACCTTGTATTCTTCGACGGCGATCCAATCGATCCGCACGCGCAGGTGCGACGCGTGATGATCCTCGGCGAAATCGTTTGGACGCAGCCGTCCGAGGAGGACCAGCGATGACGCGGACGCGACGAACAACCAAAAACTTTGCGCTGCTGATCGCGATGATGGTCGCCGGCGTATTTACGATGTCAGCGCTCGCTTTCGCTGAAGATCCAAAACCCAAACCGGAAGAAAAGTCCGAGACTTCCGCGTCGTCGCAGGATGAAGAGTCGGTCGACGAAACGGAGAAGAAAGAGGAGAAGAAAAAAGAGCCGCCCAAGGATCGATACTTTGCGGTTACCGGTGCGGTCGTTCACACCGTCACCGACGGCGATCGCTACGGCACTACGATCCTAGCCAAGAACGGCAAGATCGTGGAGATCGCGGGCAGCGTCGAGCTGCCCGACGACACCGAGGTTCTCGACGCGACCGGTTACCACCTTTACCCCGGTCTCGTGGCGGTCAACAGTGGCGGAATCTTGGGTGCCAAGCCGCCGGACGAAACTACGGACGTCTACTCGCTTCAAATGACGCTCGCACTGGCCGGCGGAATAACCACAGCCGTGTCAGGCAACACGGCTGCCCGTCTGACGTTCGGCAGCGTTGAGGACATGGTCGTCAAGCGCGATTTGTTTACGACGCTACAGTATTCGACGGGAGATTCGGGCTCGCGGCGTAAGGTTCGGGAGGGATTCGAGCGTGTACGCCAGTATCTTCGCGACCTCCAAGCGTACGAAGAGAAAAAGAAGGTGGACGCCGAGGCCGAGGAGCCGGACAAGGAGTGGCTCAAAGGGGACTATGAAACCTACTTGAAGTTGATGCGCCGGGAGGCGGTTGCCCAGATATCGGCCGACTCCGCCCAGCACATCGTCGATGTATGTCAGCTCGCCGAGCGGTTCGGTATTTCCGTGGTCATTCGAGGTGCGCAGGAGGGGTGGACGGTGGCACGTCGTATGGCCCAGGCAGGTGTTTCGGCGACGATCTCCGTGCGCCCGCCAATCTTTTCGATGGGCGACGGCCACGACGAACGGTTGAATCGCCCCACGGGCCGATCCATCGAAAACGCGGCCATTCTATACAAACATGGCGTTCCCCTGGCCATCGTACCGTCCATGTCAGTGGTTACCACGTGGGGGCTCGCCGGGCGCGATTTGCTGCATCTCAATATGGAGGCTGCGTTCGCCGTACGAGGCGGCCTGCCCGCGGACGCCGCTCTTCGATCCATCACCATCGACGCAGCCCGGATCCTGGGAATCGATCACCGGGTCGGTTCGATTGAGGTCGGTAAGGACGCGGACTTCTTCATCACCGACGGTGATCCGCTGCACTACATGACGCTGACGCGCTGGACGGTTGTCAACGGGCGTGTGGTTTACGATAAGCAGAAGGAAACGCTGTACAGTCACATCCGTCCCGACGGAGATCGTGACGCTCCGCCGCCGGACGATCACTGGCCTCGCCGTCTTGGGGCTGACCAGTAGCGGGAGGCATTCAGGCGTCACGACTACCTCTCGACCGCGCCGCCACGTCGGCAGCGTAGTGAACGCTAATCGTCCCCACCGGTCGTAGTCTTAACGGCCCACGATTTCGTTCGCCAGTGCCTTGGCGTTGTACACCTTTCGTAGTGCTTCGACGATCGCACGGGAATCGACGTGAACGGTCCGCGCTTGCTTGTCCGTGTAGGCCGTGCTCCAGACGAGACCGTACAGGTTGATGTCGAACACGATGCCGACGACCTCTCCTCGGCGATTTAGGGTTGGGCTGCCGGAGTTTCCGCCGATCACGTCCGCCGTGGAGATGAAGTTGAACGGGGTATCCATGTCCAGATCGCCCTTGTGCTTGATCCACCGCTGGGGCAACTCGAACGGTTCGACCCCGTGACGAAGCTCGTGGCGCTCGTAGAGACCGGCGATGTTCGTGAACGCAGGAATCTGCTTTCCGTCTTCCTCGAACCCGCCGACCGTTCCGAGCGCCAGGCGCAATGAACCCGTGGCGTCGGGGTAGAAGGTTTCGCCATGTACTGCGAAACGAGCCGCTGCGATGTCGGCGTATGCGCTTAGCTCTTCGCCCTCGACCTCGTCCTCGTAGCGCGTTCGCAGCGCCCGGGCTTGTGGGTCAAGATCGTAAGCGAGGCGGATGAGCGGATCGGTTGAAGCGGCGATCGCGTCCGCACCGCCCTCTACCAGGCGTTTACGCGTTTCGATATCCTTGAGCGTGGTGCCCAGAACCAACTCGGCTGCTCGTTCGCGCGGTGACTTGTCCGCGAGGACCGAGGTGACGAGTGGATCGTCGCCGCCGAACTTCTCGGCGAGATAGGAGAGTCCGCTCTCCAGACGATTGATTTCGAGCGCGTCGTAGATCGGCGCGGGCGAGTAGAGACGTCGATAGACCCCGTCGAGCGAGGAATCCCGGTATTCGCGGAGGCGATCCTCATTGGGTTTGGGAAGTTCCTGGGCGAGGCGTACAAGCGTTCGCGCGATGCGCATTAGGCTCGATCTCCCGCCCGCGTCGCCGCCTTCCAGTGCGTTGTAGCGATCACGGAAGCCCCGCAACCCGCCGTACGCCTTGCGGATTCGCGTCCACGGGTCGCCCCACTTGTCGCGGTACTCGGGGTTGGTGCTGATGGTTCTTCGAAGCTCCGTCTCGGCGGCTATTTTGTCACGCAGGATTTGCGGATCGTGCAGCCCCTTGAGGTACCCGGTAATGGCTTTGCGCCCGTTTTGGACACTGCTAAGGTCGCTGCCGGCGATTTGGGCGTTGTGATCACTTCGCGCGACGAATGTTTGTAGCTGTACTTCGCGTCGCCACATAGCTGCCAGCGCCGACGGGTACGAGACGTCACGCAAGTACTTGAGATGATCGACCGTGTTTTGGCGGCGCGTTCTGCCCGGGTGGCCGGCTATGAAAACCAGATCGCCTTCCGACGCGCCGGTCTTGCTCCATTTGAGATAATGTTTCGTCTTGAACGGTTTTCCCTCTTCGTAGATGCGGAAGAACGTTACGTCGAGACAATATCGTGGATACTCGAAGTTGTCCGTATCGCCCCCGAAATGCGCGATGTCGCCGTCCGGGGCCATCACCAGGCGAATGTCCGTGTAGCGCTTGTAGGAATAAAGATGATACCGAGCGCCGTGATAGAGCGTCACCACCTCGCACTTAAGCTCTGAGTCCTTCTCAGCCTCT